>VSNK01000061.1 GCA_009774255.1 Faecalicatena sp. | reverse complement strand
ACACCCATTTAAGTGGACATATGCTGGGATACCATTAGCAATTTAATCACTGATATTTAAGCAATGCTGTACTAGTACAGCGTTTCTTAGTCCCTCATATACTTAGTACTTACTATTTCCGCCATCGCCGCGTTGTCGTCAGTCAACAATGCCACCGCATTGCCTCCTTCCTCCGCCTTGCGCTGACAAAAATAGTAAGCACTAAGTATATGGGGATCAAGGAAACGCTGTACTAGCTCTGATATACTTTATATTGCCATGACCAGGAGGTAAACAGAATGTGGAAATGTCCAAAATGCGGCCGTACATTTAAGAATACAAACCAGGAGCACTACTGCGGCGAAGCTCCGAAAACAATTGAAGAATATATCGAACGCCAGCCAGAGCAAGCACAGTCCTGTCTGTGGCAGATCAATAACACAATAAAATCTGCAATACCGGAAGCTGTGGAAAAGATATCGTGGAGTATGCCGACTTATTGGAAAAAACATAACCTGATACAGTTTGCGGCATTCAAGAAGCACATAGGCCTGTATCCCGGCCCGGAAGCGGTGGAGGCGTTTTCCGACAGACTGAAGGAATACAAGACAAGCAAGGGAGCCATTCAGTTCCCTTATGATAAGCCCCTGCCGCTTGAATTAATCGGGGAGATTGCAAAATGGTGTGAAAAGGAGAATGGCCGATGACGGATCAGGGTATCTTATATTTTTTTGATCAGCACAAGGATTCGCTGCACCTCTATGAAGCATTTGCAAGCAACGTAAAGAAAGAGATCACAGATATACAGATAAAGGTGCAGAAGACTCAGATTTCATTTTATAACAGACATTTGTTCGCATGTGTTTCTTTTGCAAAAGTCCGTAAAAAGAAAGACTGCCCTGACAATTATATTGTCATCACGTTTGGTTTAAATTATAAATTGGAATCTCCAAGGATTGATGCGGCATCGGAGCCTTATCCGAACCGTTGGACACACCATGTCCTAATATCAGATATAAATGAGATCGATTCAGAACTGATGGGATGGATCAAAGAGGCAGCTACTTTTTCTGGCAAAAAATAGCTGCCGTAATATTCTGAATATAAAACGAGCAGGAGAAACAGCGCAAGAAATTGTTCCTAAGTTCCTGAAAGCGAGCTTCAGTCAGGTATCACTTTACTTCCGATCGCAGCGGAAACAAAGATCCACACAAACATTTTTACCGGGAAGCAAAGAAACAGCAGTACGGTTACGGCAAGCGGTTTCTTCATGATTCCGCCCAGGAGCGCTGCCGTAGTAACAGCAGCCGCTAATACGACATGCCCGGTACTTCCGGGGAATACTGCCCCAGCAATCCCATACCCCAGACACACCCCCGCGAAGATAACCGGGAAAAAATGTCCGCCTTTTAGTCCAAACTGAATACACAGATTGGTCAGAAATATTTTCAAAAAGGCGACTCCGATCAGCCACAGAGGGTGATATCCAAGATGATGTTCCATCAATACCCCCATCTGTGTCTCACCGGAAAACATCACAGCCGGTACGGCCAGACCTGCGGCTCCAAGGCAGAGTCCTCCTATCCCCTCCCGCAATACGGGAGGAATCTTTCCTGCCAGATTTTTGCTTTTCCGATGCACCAGATGATAAAATCCTGCCAGAATACAACCGCACAAGATATAGACAAAAATCATCAGATAATCGATTCTTTCCAGTTGCTGTACAGGAAAAGAAGGAAATCCTTCCATCGCGGCACCGAACAGATCGGACAAGAGGATATAGACCCCGGTTCCCGCAGCGAGCGCAAGGCCATAAAGCAGGATTTTGGACGATTTCACCGACTCCGTAATTTCTTTCTCTTTATTTTCCTCTTCTACAGAAAATATACCGAATAGGGGAGAGTGGAACAGAAGGCTTAATGTGACGGCAATCCCCACCTCCGAATATTCTCTTGCATTTTCCCGGGCAAATTTCAGATTATCGCCTGCCCAATAGCACAGGCCGACAATAATTCCGGTCATTCCTGCCTCAGGCCCGATACTGCTTCCCAGAACCAGCGGAAGAAACGCGGCAAGAAGCATCACCGGCATCTTTTTGTATTCATAGAATTTTTCTTTTTTTACCCTCCCAAGAACAACTGTCAGATCTTCCGGATAATCTCCGTATCGCTTTCGGCATATCCCGATCAGTATGCCGCCTGCCGTACAGATTAAAATACTGTAGAACGGGAGAGAAATCCTGCCGGGAAGCCACTCCCACAGAAAAGCCGTTCCGACGGCAACAGCCTTTAAAAACAGCCATATGACAGCACTGGCAAAAGCGCCTATTATACAGCAAAAAATGCCAAGGTAGATCTGATTTTTTCTTCTTATGTCCATTTTTCTTCTCCAATCGTCAAAATCGCACGGAAACCTTTTCTATATTTATAACATTTTTTCCGCATAAGGTCTACCTTTTTAGCTCAATTATAGATGTTTCAATATGCCTGAATCAGTTTGTCAGAATACCTTTTTCCATCCGTTGGATAAAAAAGACTCTAATTCTTGTGCGTCAAGCTGAGTCAGTCCAATCATATGTCCTTCCTCATCTCTTTTGGCAACCACTCCGATACTGCCCTTCTCGGACCACATTTCCGTTCCTTCAAAACTACCGTCCGCAGCGAGGTTGTCCGCGAAATAACATACAGGCACTTCTCCGTAATACATCTGATCTTCTTCCGCGTCATAAGTCAGCCCAAATGCCTCATATTCTTTCATGCTCTCTGCCGTCTGCATACAGAGCTGTCTATTTATAAGCTCATTGATCTGACGCTCTTCTTCGGTGAGATTTTCTTCATAGTCCACATCTACTACTGAACTGGCGCGGTAAATGTCGCTGGCTCCCATGGCACTGCGGGCAGTGAAAGCCCCTCCGACAATCAATCCCGCCGCGGAAAGAATAAAAACAACTGTTTTTTTGTTTCTCATCATAACACCCCTTTCACAGGTATCACTATAAATGATTCGCTCAGGTTACTTTTGTTTGACCATCCTTTCCTTTATAAGTGCATTGAAAGCCAAAAATGTTACATAAACTTTGAAAAAATGATTGATGGATTAAAAAACCTTCCCTAGTATAAACCGATTTAAATACCTTTCTGTTTCACTGAGGATCAGTTGCGCCCATTTTGGCGGCAATTGGCAAAACCTTCGGACTTGATCTTTTTGTTTCCTGTTCGCCCTGTTCTGCGCAAGTCCAGTGTTTTCAAGGCTTCAGGGCAAAAAAAACCACCGTCCCCACAGCTTCTCATGTCTGCAAAAACAGTGATTTCTACTGCGCGATCAGGGGCTCGAACCCTGGACACCCTGATTAAGAGTCAGGTGCTCTTCCAACTGAGCTAATCGCGCATATCTGATATTGTCTTGTGCGGTATGTTATTTCCTCAACAGCACAGATGTTATTATATCCTATGCTGACAAAAAAATCAAGTACTTTTTTATTTTTTTTAAATTTTTCTTGTTTTTTTCTTATAATTCCTTAAAAAGCTTCTTTGGGACATGCATAATAAGGATTTTGCTGCCATATTTTCGTCTTTCTTCTGCCTATCTTCTCGTCAAAAAAATTCCCCCACAACAATCTGCAGGGGATTTTTTTGACATATTTCATTCACTTTCTCGCAAGTCATAAAAACAAGGTGTCTACTCTGTACCCTCGCAGATATGACTGCAATCTCATAAAGACAAGTTCTAACGCTTCTTATTGCCGCGCCGAATCGCAAGGATTCCTTTCATCGTTGCGATGCACAGGAATAATAATATTGCATAAATCAAAATCTGCATGGTATCGCCGGTCACAGGACTCCTGTTTGTATTCGTCTGGTTGGTCTGCGTATTCTGGTTGGTCTGCTGTCCGGTGGTAGTCTGTGGATTCTGAACATTCTGCGAATTCGAATTCTGGTTATTATCCGCATTCTGATTGTTGTTCTCAGTCCCCGTCGGTGTCGGCGTCGGCTGTTCCGGTGGTTCTTCTGAAGCCGCCTCCGCAGACCATCCGATTGCGATCGGAGACAATCCGCTCACCGTAAACTTGATTCCGTCTACTGTCTCTTCAATATCCGAAGGATACTCCACCTCCCCCGGTGAGGATGTATACATATCCTCCGCAAACATATGACATACGACGATATCGTCCACATTCCTCGGCATTCCGCCCGGGTACGGCAGAGTAACTGTCAGACCGCCCTCCGGGAATGTCTCGTCAGTAATCTTCGACCAGTCTCCTTCATCGTCTTCATCACCGCTGGCCTTATCAAGCCAGGACAACGTCACATCATAAACTGCGATATTCTCTTCGGAAATTCCTGCATATCCGTTCAGCTCTTCTTTCAGCTTTTCTACGATCTTCGGGGGTGTATTCAGCTCATTATCATCCGTCAGAGTCTCCGGCACTTCGGAAATTCCATCCTCCATCTCCAGCTTGTACTCCAATCCTTCCGCCGTCTCTGACGAATCTTCCGGTTCGAAGAGTTCCGGATCATGAAGCCTGGTAATCGATGTGATCTGTCCTTCCAGTTCCGGCAGGCCGTCTGGCATCTCATATTTTGAATTTTTTGTCAGACGGACTTCTTTTCCCTCTTTCCACTGCAGAATAACTGCCTGTCTTCCCGGAATAACATCCGCATATATTCCGTTCAGAGTGTCACTTTCAAAGCTGTACCGGGAATCCTTATCCTTATCACCCGGCAGGATTCCTTCCAGCCTGATCTCACCATAAAGGCTTGCGCTCTTGTCCTCGCCGATCCGGTCCACCCGGTCTACCGCATACAATCCACTGGTATCCCATGTCAGCTTTTTCGGGCTGACATTCAGTGTATAAGAATCCTTCACACCACCGGTACCTTCCGCCGTGATCACGGTCGTACCGGAGCCCTGTATACTTACCTTGCCCCGCTTAGTCACCGTGGCAACCGTAGTGTCACTGCTCGTGTAGGTCACCTTTTGGCTTCCGCCGGAGCCAACGATTGTCTTAACAAAGGAATCATCCCCATAGAACACATCTACTGTTTTTTCTTCCCCAAAGGTAAAATCGTGAGAACTCTGCTCTGTTGTAACAGGTGTATCTGCCCCCGGCGCGCTTTCGTCAGACTGCGCTGCCGGTACGCCTGCGGCATCTTCTTCCGTACCCTGCTCCGTATTTTCTTCCTCCGGTTCTTTTGCTTTTATGATTCTGGTGACCTCCTGGTCTTCCGTAACTTCCGTCTTGCTTGGGGTTTCACTCTTGATATGGAGCTGCGCTTCCTTATCATGGCTCGCGTTTGCCAGAGATAAGATTTGGCTTCCATATACCTCTCTTGATTCCGCATTATACTGATATGTAATTGACGACCACCCGTTACTATATGTATAACCAGAGTCCACACTGCCTGACAGATTATCCGTCATAAACAGCTGCGTCCCTTCACCGATCGTACCCGAGTCACAGTTCGTCACATCGACGAGATAACTTTCTCCGCCGCTGCCCCCGATCGTAACAACATTCCACATATGCTCCCCGGCACCTGCTCCTGCATCCGTTACTCCGGAAACGGTATAACACTCCACGTCATTGTCAAAAGAAGACAGATCGCAGAGATACTTAAATGCCTTTGCATAGCCTTCGCACACCACATTTGAATACATATCGTCATCAAACACGGAAATCACCTGGTAGGAATTACCATATTCCGGACCGGAAACCGCTGCCGAGTCATAATATACTAGATCACAGATCGCGTTGCGGTAATTCAGCAGCTTATCGTAATCGGTACAGCCTTGATTCGTATCTACAATAGACTGTGCTTTCTGTTCCGCCGCCTTCACCGTATTCAGATAGGCGGTATTCACCGTGTAAAAATCATCCGGTGTATTCCTGTAAGACGCGGACACCTTGAAGCTGAATACGATCTTTCCGTCATCATAATATTTACAGTATACCCCGTCCGTCTCTTTGCCGTTCTCCAGTGTTTTCGTCTTGTCATGCCAGTACAGATCAAACGGACAATCGTTCAAAAGGTAAGACACGATCGTGTTCACATCAACCTGTGCAAGCTTTGACTGCGACAGCTTCGTTTGCAGCACAAACTCTGTCGAAGTCTCTTTTCCTTCCGCTACTTCCTCTATACAAGTCTTCAAAGCATTATAAATTGCTGAATCTGTACTTTTTAAACTCTTCCCATCCGAGGCATATGATACTGCCTCAAGACGTTCCTGTGATATGGCCGTCTCACCCTGTACGGCATCTTCTATCTCTGCCAAAGACACCCTTACTAAAGAATCCTTTTCGGCGGAAATCCCATCCGATGGCATCCATGACACTGCAGAGGCCGTTCCGCCTCCTGCCACAGCCAGCGTAAGCATTGCAATCAGTCCCTGCCTGAGCTGGTTTCTCCATTTGCCCATATTTCGTCCCCTTCTTTCTGCCGTGTTACTTTGATAAAAGCTTCTGAATTGGATAGCATTACCTCTACCTTGAACGCCGCGGCTTCCCCTATTCCGGCAAACCGCAGCGAATTCAACCCATTCATAATATATCTTAACATTTTCATCAAATTTGTCAACCCAAAAAGGACATCGGTCACGAAAAAAACACCAAAAAAACACATACTGAAAATTCGTCTCAGGAAAGAATTTCCAATCCCGTTTCTTCATATATCATATCCAGAAGCACTTCCTGATTCACGACCCCGCTTGCTGCGGACACAGGCTCCCCCTTCCTGAAAATCACAAAAGTGGGGACAATTTCCACCTGGAACTGTTCCGCCAGATCTGCTGATTGTTCTATTTCGATCTGGCAGACCTTCATAACACCGGCGGATTGTACGGTCACTCGCTCTACCACATCTTCCATCATCGCACATTTTGGGCACCAGTCGGCAAAAAATTCCACAAGAACCGGAATGTCCGCTTCCAGAATCTCCTGCCGGTAGTTTTCCGCAGTCACTCTTATTTTCATAGCCATCACCTGCTTTTCCTTTCAACCTCCATGACAGCTGTCCATGTTCAAGATCTTATACACCTCGTCGAGCGAGCGTTTCAGACACATCAGTTTCCGATTCCACTCCGGTCTGCAGTACAGCTTTTCACATATACAATTTTTCCATCCTCTTCTCCTTTTCATCCACATCCCTTCCTGTTTTCCTTTGCTCTGTTCTATTATATGCCGGATAACTGTTTTGGTAACTGTTCATCGCGGCAATCCCCATTGCCGAAGGCTATTATAGTGAACGGCAAAATAATTTGTCGTTCACTATAAGTTTAAACTCTGATTGCCTTCATCTTATAGATCGGATTGCCTTCTGCGGAAAACTTTTCTTCATATTCCGTCATAATATTTCCCACATTCATCACCTCGTCATGGTGCAGATCAAAGGTATATCTCTCCAGTGTCCAGCCCTCCGCTTTTTTCACCTGCTCCATGGAAAATTCAAACAAGGCTCGGTTGTCCGTTTTAAATTCTAACGCGCCACCCGGTGTAAGCACCTGAACATATTTTTCCAGAAAGACAGATGATGTAAGCCGCCGCCTGGCATGGCGCGCCTTCGGCCACGGATCTGAAAAATTCAGATAAATCCTGTCCACTTCCCCGGGTGCAAATACCTGTTCCAGTCCACCTGCGTCCATACAGAGGAAACGCACGTTTTTCGGAGCCCCGAATTCTTCCGTGTCATATTTTTCCAGGGCACGAAGGAGTACGCTGGAATAACGTTCCATTCCTATATAGTTAATTTTCGGATGGCCTGCCGCCATCCGCAGCAAGAAGTTTCCCTTTCCCATGCCGATCTCAATATGCACAGGATGCACATTTCCAAACACCTGCCGCCAGCGGCCTCTCTGTTCTTCCACCTTCACAATTACGGCTCTATGGGACCGCACCACACTGTCCGCATGAGGTATATTCCGAAGTCTCATAGTGATCCCTCCTGTTTTAGATATAAACGTGTTTTTATTGTATCATCCGGTTTATGAAATTACAATTTTTCCCAGCCCTGTTTCTTCCTATTAAATATGCTTTTCACATATTCAACAAAAAAAGTCAAAAAAATCCCTATATCATTGTCAGTTCTGACATTGCTTTTTTTTCAAAAAAGAGTATGATAATTAATGGAAAAAATCAGATTAGAAATTCTATTGTTTTCACATTCACAACCTACATGAGGAGGCTTAAAAATGGACTCTATTGTTAAGAAACTATCGGAGATAGAATCCGCCGCTTCTGCAATTGTGGAGCATGCGGAAGCCCAGAAGCAGGCCCTGGATCATGAGTACCTTGAAAAGAGGAATCGCTTTGACGCAGATCTGGAAGCAAAGACTTCCAAAAAAATCAAGGAAATCCAGGATGACCTCGCCGATAAGACCCAGGCTCTTTTAAAAGCGCAGGTCGGAGGGCGCAACGATACCATTGCCGCTTTGGAGAAGGAATACGGGGAACGGCACACATGGTATGCGCAAACTATTTTAAAACGGATCACAGAGGTATAAAAGTATGGGAAATTTACTAGCCTACAGCGGAATCGTAACCAAGCTGAGAGCCATGGAAGCCAAACTGCTGAAGCCGGAGAATTTTGAGGAGATTGCCTCTTTACAGAGCGTACCGGATGTGGTCAATTATCTGAGGGAGAATTCGTCTTACGCTTATGTGTTGGACCTGCTGGACGAAAGCAGGCTTCACCGCGGAGACATCGAAAAAATCCTGACCCGTCAGCTCTACCACGAATACTCCAAGATTTACCGGTTCTGCGGGCTGAAGCAGCGCGAATTTCTTTCGCTTTACGTCAAGCGCTATGAGATTGGTTTGATCAATTACTGTCTGCGTATCGTGATCAACCGCTATGCCGAACCCTTTGACCTGAACTACAAAAAGGAGTTCTTTGACAAGTATACACAGATTTCCATTGACAAGCTGATCACCTCCCGAACCACCGACGAGCTGATCGATAACCTGAAAGGAACTGAGTATTACGAACCCTTGCGCAGACTTCGTGACAATCCTTCCGTCACGCTTTTTGATTACGATCTGACACTGAGCCAATACAATCTTTCCACCTTGTGGAAAAATCGAAAAAAAATCTTAAAGAAAAAAGAACTGGAGCTTTACACCAGAGAATGCGGTTCGAAAATTGATCTTTTGAACCTGCAGTGGATCTACAGGGCAAAGAAGTATTATAGCATGCAGCCTGCCAATATCTACACGCTCCTTGTCCCGATTCATTATAAGATATCGGCCGGACAAGTCAAGGAAATGATCGAAGCACCCGGCATTGAGGAATTCGAAGCATTGCTCCAAAATACTTCTTATGCCAAACATTACGATTTCGGACATCAGCTTACCATTGAGCAGATGTATACCGAATGCCTGGATCGCCTTTACAAAGCCGAACGGCGGAAAAACCCGTATTCCATTGCCGCGATCAACACTTATCTGTTTTTAAAAGAAGAAGAACTACGAAAGCTGACGACTGCTCTGGAATGTATCCGTTATGGCTTATCATCCGGGGAGACGCTGGCTTATATTGGAGGTAAGATACAATGATTGTAAAAATGAAATTCATCAATATCTCCGGCCCCCGCGAGGATATTGACCGTGTAACGGATCTCTATCTCTCCAAGTACGAGATCCAGCTTGAGTCCGCGCTCTCGGAGTTGAAGACCGTCGATAACCTGCGCCCATTTATGGAGATCAATCCATACCGGGAAGCCCTTGGGCAGGCAGAACAATTTACGGCTCTTCTGGAAAATCCGGAACAGGTCACGCCGGATAACCGCCTTGCGCTGGACGGCATGTTCGAACTGATCCGGAATACAAGCACGGATTACCAGAGCCTACAGGACAAAAAAGAAAAATTAAAAAAGAAGATCGAAGAGCTTCATGACAAGCAGCTGGTGATCGCGCCTTTCCGGCCGTTGGAGTGCAATCTGAACGAGGTACTGAGCTACAAATACATTGCCTACCGTTTCGGACGGATTGCCGTAGAATATTACTACAAGATGCAGAAGTATCTGATGGAGGATCTGGAATCGATCTTCGTAGAAGGGGAGCGGGATGACAGTTATGTATACGGAGTTTATTTCGTATCTCCCAAAGACGCGCAGAAATCGGACGCCATATTCCGTTCCCTGCATTTTGAGCGGATCACACTGAATGATGAGTACGAAGGTACTCCGGCGGACGCTTACCACAAGCTGCAGAAGCAGATCAACAAGTATACGAACCAGATTGATGAGCTGGATAAGGAGGCTGCGCAGCTGCTTGCCTCACGCGGGCCGCAGCTTGTGGCGGCCAAAAATCGTCTGGAAGAATTGTCCAACAACTTTGATGTCCGCAAGATGGCGGCGCGGATGGAGGACAATCAGGAAGATTACTATATCTTATGCGGCTGGATGTCCGAAAGCGACCTGGCAAAGTTCCAAAAGGATATCGAGCATGATGATAAGATCTTCGTTGTCGAGGTAGATGACCGTGAAACCCACTTCGGCGCGCCGCCCACCAAGCTGAAGAACCCGAAGCTTTTCAAGCCCTTTGAGATGTATGTACAGATGTATGGACTCCCGGCACATGATGAGATGGATCCTACCGTATTTGTCGGGCTGACCTATTCCTTCATCTTCGGCGCAATGTTCGGGGACGTGGGGCAGGGACTCCTGCTGCTGATCGGAGGCGGGCTGCTGTACTACTTCAAGAGGATTCCGCTGGCAGGCATTGTTGCGACGGCAGGTATTTTCTCTACGATATTTGGATTCCTGTTCGGAAGTATCTTCGGATTTGAAGATATTATTGACGCAGTCTGGCTGAGGCCCATTGAGCATATGACCATGCTTCCCTTTGTCGGAAAGCTAAACACCGTATTCGTCGTTGCTGTCGCGTTCGGTATGGGAATCATCATCCTGGCCATGATCCTGCATATCATCAATGCATTCCGAAGTCACGATCTCGGAGATGCCTGGTTCGATGTAAATGGTGTGGCAGGGCTTGTATTTTACGCTTCCGTTGTAATCACCATTGTATTATTCATGACCGGGCACAAGACACCGGGCGGAATTGTAATGGCCGTTATGTTTGGGGTTCCTCTGCTCCTGATCCTGTTCAAGGAGCCGCTGACGAAAAAAATCGAGAAGCGTGCCGGAAAAATGGAAGAAAGCAAGGCCATGTTCCTGGTACAGGGATTCTTTGAATTATTTGAGACTATGCTGAGCTACTTCTCCAACACCCTTTCCTTTGTGCGTATCGGCGCGTTTGCCGTGAGCCATGCGGCCATGATGGAAGTCGTCCTGATGCTGGCAGGTGTGGAAAAAGGCAATCCGAACTGGATCGTTGTTGTACTCGGCAACCTGTTCGTATGCGGTATGGAAGGACTGATCGTCGGAATACAAGTACTCCGACTGGAATACTATGAGATGTTCAGCCGGTTCTATAAGGGCTCCGGCCGGTCATTTGACCCTTACACAAAGACAACAAAAAAGAAACATACACATTAAACAATTATTGATATTGAGGAGGATTTTACTATGACAACCGCAACAAAAATCGTTTTTATCGCTGCTTTAATCTTAAGCATCATTGTTCCTTTCGGATATTATCTGATCGGAGAAAAGAACAAAAAACGTTATAAGACGACTATCGGAGTGAATGCGTTCTTCTTCTTCGGCGCTTTTGCGATCGCTTCGATCATGCTGCTGGGCGGACCTCAGGTACACGCCGCAGAGGATGCCGCATCTCAGGCAGCTATGGCAACAGGCCTTGGCTATATCGCAGCCGCGCTGGTTACCGGTTTATCCTGTATCGGCGGCGGTATCGCCGTTGCAAGCGCGGCCAGCGCGGCACTCGGCGCGATCAGCGAGGATTCCAGTGTTCTTGGTAAGTCCCTGATTTTCGTAGGTCTTGCGGAAGGTGTGTGTCTGTACGGACTGATCATCTCCTTCATGATCCTGGGAAGTCTGTAAGATGAAGATGTATTTAATCAGTGATAATGTCGATACCTATACAGGAATGCGCCTGGCAGGCGTAGATGGCATCGTTGTGCATGAGCGCGACGAACTCAGGGATGCACTGGAAAAAGTATTGAAGGATAAGACCATCGGCATCGTTCTTCTGACGGAAAAATTCGGACGGGAATTTCCTGAAATTCTGGATCAGTTTCGTCTGGAACGGCAGATGCCGCTGCTGGTAGAGATTCCTGACAGGCACGGAACCGGCCGTAAGAAAGATTTTATCACATCCTATGTAACAGAAGCAATCGGGCTGAAATTATAACAAAAGGAGGTATCCCTCTTGACTCTGGAAGAAAAACTATCACATTTACAGGCTTCTTCCATGGAAGCGGCGCGCTCGGAAGGCAATGCGATCATTGACAACTACCGCGATGCTCTGGAAAAAGTCTTCAAGGACCATAAAGAGGAAATGCTCTGGCAGTCTGAAACACGCATCAAAGCAGAACAGTCAAACGCCAGACAGATGCTGAACCAGGCATCCGCCAGGACACAGCTTGAGCTTAAGAAAAGAACCGGCAAGGTACAGGCCGAGCTTAAGGACAAGATTTTTGAAGAGGCTCATACATTGGTTCAGGATTTCATGCAGACAAAAGAATATGAAGATTATCTGGTCAAATCCATCCGCAAGGCTACGGAATTTGCCCCCGGAGAAGAGACGACCATCTACATCAATCCGACCGATGAGAAGCGCCTTTCCTCTCTGGAAAAATCGACCGGCGCACGTCTGACGGTGAGCACGGAGGATTTCATCGGCGGAACCCGGGCTGTGATCCGGGAGCGCAATATTTTGATCGATAACTCATTCAAGACCCTGCTCCGCAATGAGTATGACAAGTTTATTTTCTCAGGAGGTGACGGAATTGGAATTGCATAATATCGGAACAATCTATGGCGTCAACGGTCCCGTCATTTACCTGAAAGGCAATACGGGCTTCCGTATGCAGGAAATGGTATACGTCGGAAAGGAAAAGCTGGTAGGAGAAGTCATTGCCCTGGACAAGGACATGACGACCATCCAGGTCTATGAAGAGACAACAGGGCTTCGGCCCGGTGATGAGGTCATCGCCACCGGGAGCGCCGTATCCGTAACTCTGGCACCCGGTATCCTGAATAATATTTTTGACGGAATCGAGCGTCCGCTGGAAAGGATTTCTGAAAGCGGCGGAGCCTTTATTACCCGAGGTGTCAATGTAGATTCTCTGGATCGTACAAAAAAATGGCATACGCATATTACTGTCTCCACAGGGGATTACCTGAATCCGGGCGAGATCATTGCCCTGGTTCCTGAAACCCGTGCCATCGTGCATAAGTGCATGGTGCCGCCGGGCATGGAAGGGAAGGTGGTCAGCACCGTGCCTGACGGGGATTATACCATTGATGAGACACTTGTCACACTGGAACTTCCAGACGGAACGACAAAGGAACTGACCATGACGCAGCATTGGCCCATCCGTGTACCAAGACCCACCAGCAACCGTTTTTCTGCCTCTGTCCCGCTGATCACAGGGCAGCGTATTATCGATACCATGTTCCCCATTGCCAAAGGAGGAACGGCTGCCATCCCTGGCGGATTCGGAACCGGAAAAACCATGTCCCAGCACCAGATCGCGAAATGGTCTGATGCCGATATCATCATTTATATCGGATGCGGGGAACGTGGGAATGAAATGACACAGGTTCTGGAAGAATTTTCCGAACTGACTGACCCAAGATCCGGCAACCCTCTGATGGACCGGACCACTTTGATCGCAAATACATCCAACATGCCGGTAGCTGCCCGTGAGGCCAGCATCTATACTGGCCTGACACTGGCGGAATATTACCGTGATATGGGGTATGACGTAGCCATCATGGCAGATTCTACCTCTCGCTGGGCGGAGGCCCTTCGTGAGCTTTCCGGCCGTCTGGAGGAAATGCCTGCGGAGGAAGGCTTCCCTGCTTATCTGGCATCCAAGCTTTCCGCATTTTACGAGAGAGCCGGCATGATGCAGAATCTGAATGATACGACAGGTTCCGTGACCATTATCGGCGCGGTATCGCCGCAGGGCGGCGACTTCTCTGAGCCTGTCACCCAGAACACTAAGCGTTTCGTACGATGCTTCTGGGGGCTGGACAAGAGTCTTGCTTACTCAAGGCATTTTCCGGCCATCCATTGGCTCACCAGCTACAGCGAATATCTGGGCGACCTTGCCCCCTGGTATCATGACCGTGTATCTCCGAAATTTGTAGATTATCGGAACCGCCTGATATCGCTTCTAAACTCGGAGAGCAGCCTGCTCGAAATCGTAAAGCTGATCGGAAGCGACGTCCTGCCGGACGACCAGAAGCTGATTCTGGAGATCGCCCGCGTCATCCGTCTGGGCTTCCTGCAGCAAAATGCATTTCACAAGGATGACACCTGTGTATCCATGGAAAAGCAGTTCCTGATGATGGATACCATTTTGTATCTGTATAACAAGTCCCGTGCGCTTGTGACCATGGGACATCCGATGTCCGTACTGAAGTCAGAGAACATTTTTGACCGTATTATTGCCATCAAATATGATGTACCAAATGACCGTCTGGAAATGTTCACCCAGTACCATCGCGATATTGATGAATTTTACCAGCGCGTCCTGGAAAAGAATGCATAAGGAGGGAATGCCATGTCAATTGAATATTTAGGCTTAAGCAGTATCAATGGCCCTCTGATTGCCCTTGAGGGCGTACAGGGCGCTTTCTATGATGAGATCGTAGAATTTGTGATCAACGGTACGGAGCGGAAGATCGGACGTATCGTGGAGATCTATGAAGACCGCGCGGTCATTCAGGTATTTGAGGGATCTGAAAATATGTCTCTGAAAAATACCCATACCCGCCTGACCGGACATCCGATGGAGGTCACCCTTTCCCCGGATATGCTGGGACGTACCTTCAACGGCATCGGGCAGCCCATTGATGATCTCGGTGCCATCACTTCCTCGTTGAAGAGGGATGTCAACGGCCTGCCTCTGAATCCGGTAAAGCGGGAATATCCAAGAAACTATATCCACACCGGAATCTCCGCGATTGACGGACTGACTACCCTGATCCGCGGACAGAAGCTGCCAATCTTTTCTGGAAACGGACTTCCCCATGATCAGCTTGCGGCGCAGATCGTAAAGCAGGCTTCCCTGGGAGAGAACTCTGATGAAGAATTTGCCATTGTATTTGCCGCCATGGGCGTCAAACATGATGTGGCCGATTTCTTCCGCCGTACCTTCGAGGACAGCGGTGTTGCCGATCATGTAGCCATGTTTTTGAACCTGGCAAATGACCCGGTGGTGGAACGTCTGATTACCCCCAAGGTTGCACTGACCGTTGCGGAATATCTGGCATTTGAGCAAAATATGCATATCCTGGTCATCCTGACCGATATGACCTCCTTTGCCGAGGCCATGCGTGAGGTTTCCTCCTCCAAGGGAGAGATCCCCAGCCGAAAAGGATATCCGGGTTATCTGTACAGTGAGCTTGCGACGATTTATGAGCGTGCCGGGATCGTACAGGGTGTGAACGGATCCGTGACCCAGCTTCCCATCCTGACCATGCCGAATGATGATATCACGCATCCGATCCCTGACCTGACAGGATATATCACCGAAGGGCAGATCGTACTGGAGCGTGTGCTGCACGGGCAATCTATTTATCCTCCGATCAATATCCTGCCCTCCCTTTCCCGTCTGATGAAGGATGGAATCGGAGCGGGCTACACCCGGGAAGATCATCAGGATCTGGCCAATCAGCTTTTCTCAGCCTATGCGAAGGTTGGAGATGCCCGGAATCTGGCATCTGTCATCGGAGAAGACGAACTGTCGCCTACGGACAAGAAATATCTGGCATTTGGAAAGGATTTTGAAAGCCGCTATATCGGGCAGGGTATGAACGAAAACCGGAGCATGGAGGAGACTCTTGATCTGGGCTGGGAACTGCTGGGACGTCTTCCGAAAGAAGAGCTGGACCGTGTTGATACGAAGATTCTGGATAAGTACTACAAGCCAATGCCGGAGGAAGACGAGTAAAGGAGGCTGTGCCATATGGATCCACGAACTTTTCCTACCAAAGGAAATCTGATGCTGGCAAAAAACTCTCTAGCGCTTGCCAGACAGGGCTATGACCTGATGGATAAAAAGCGGAATATTTTGATTCGTGAACTGATGTCTCTGATCGACGAAGCCCGCGATATCCAGGACGAGATTGACAGCACCTTTACCTACGCTTATCAATGCCTGCAGCGTGCCAATATCGAACACGGAATCAACATGGTATCTCAGCTTGCCTATACGGTTCCGATTGAGCATTCCATTACGATCCAGACAAGAAGTATCATGGGTACGGAGATTCCCCATGTAAGGTATACGCCGGCTCACGAAATGCCTACCTTTGCATTCAGTACTACGCGGGAATCCATAGACCAGGCTACGAGAGCCTTCCAGAAGGTAAAGGATCTGACTGTGAAGCTGTCCATGGTCGAGAATGCGGCCTACCGGTTGGCTTCCAATATCAAAAAGACGCAGAAGCGCGCCAACGCGCTGCAGAATATCACGATCCCCATGTATACCGAGCTGGTCAGCAGCATCACGAATGCATTGGAGGAAAAAGACAGAGAAGAATTTACACGGCTGAAGGTCATCAAGAGAATGAAGATGAAAAAGGGCTGAATATATCTGAATATATCTGGAAGAAAAAAGCTGCCGGCAGTACGGCAGCTTTTTTAGTAAGAGACTCACTTGATTGCATTCCAATATCCTGGCTTTTTGGATCCTATCCTCTATTTCATAAAATCAAACAAACTCATCTGCCTGCCATTTCCCATATTTTTATGGGAGCGTGCCTTTTCTCTGCTGAGTACTTCCTCCCGAATATCTCCCAAAAAGGATGACTCCTCTTTCGAAGTGGTAAGGATCAATTCCTCCCTGGCCCTGGTGATTCCCACGTAAAACAGGCGGCGTTCTTCCACTTGATCAGAAACGTATTTTTCATTTTCAAACGGAATCATGCCTTTTCGCGCCCCATAGATCATCACCACCGGAAATTCCAGTCCCTTCGAGCCGTGAAGTGTCATCAGCGTCACCGCGCCGGATGTATACTGCTTCTCCCCGCAGCGTTTCAGGTCGCTCTCGACTCCCAGCTCCAGCGCCTCCATAAATTCCGGCATGGTCTGATAAAATACGGCTGTCCGGTACAGCTTCCCCATTCCTTTATTATTTTCCAGATTCAGATCCGCCATCCATTCATCCAGGACTTTCTGCGGCTTTTTCTTTTTCATAAAAGGCCGGTACTTTTCTGCCATATTCTGATAAATGCTCTCGGTCATATCCCCGGCTTCCAGATTCCACAGAAGCTTTAACGCCGTCTGTCCTGCCAGATGGTTGTCCGGCTGTGTCAGACTTTTGAAGAAACTGACTGTCCCCCGCACGTCAGACTCCATGAGAAAATCATCCCGCCCTGCCACGATATAGGGAATCCCTTCCTTTCTTAGACAGTTTTCCAGAAGGTCTGCCTGCCTGTGTGTCCGATACAGCACGACAATATCTTCGAAGCTCCGCGCCCGGCCCTCGCTCTCCGGAAAGATCTCCTGTGCTTCCAGCATCCCGATCCCTCCTGTCAGACGATTGATCTCCTTTGCCACAAAGATTGCTTCGGAAATATCACTTTCAGCTTCCACGATCCGGATTGGAGCACCTGACGGCCTGTTTGGTTTTAGGAGCCTTAGACCTCCCGGATTCCGTGAGATCACTTCCATGGCAGCCGTAAGGATCTGGGGTGTGCTGCGGTAATTTTCTTCCAGATTTATCCGGCAGGTCTGAGGAAACTCCTCTTCCAGCCTTTGGAAACACCCGGCATCAGCTCCCCGGAATCCATAGATTGCCTGATCCCGGTCACCGATCACAAACAATTCCTTTCCGCCTTCATTCCACGTTTTCATCAATTCGTACTGCAGGGGGCTGATATCCTGGAATTCATCTACCATGAGATAAGAAAACTGCCCTGCATCTGCCTTTTTTCTATGATCGTCCGCAGTCTCCCGGCCGATACGCAGTGCTTCCAGCAAAATATCATCAAAGTCAAGAGCATTCCAGTCTTTCAGACAGGTTTGATATGCCTCATATGCATCCCGCATCTTTGTCTCATCGTCCGGCATTCCGGCCGTTCTGTCAGAAACAGCCGGGTCCATGCCTGTCTTATAGTTGGAAATCCACATCAAAAACTGCCGGACTGTCATCTCCAGTCCATATGCCTTGATGATCCGGCCTGCCAGATCCCTCATCTCCATATCCCCCGCGAGGGTAAATTCTACACCGTTTTCCTTCAATACCTTCCACGCGATGGAATGAAAAGTACCGATCTGCAGCTTCTTTGCAGCCGCGCCTTTTCCCATCTGCCTGCGGATACGTTCCCGCATCTCTCCTGCCGCCTGGTTGGTAAATGTCACAGCAGTAATGCAGGAAGGCTTTACCCGCCTTGTCTCCAGAAGATGCAGGATATGCGCCGCCAATGTCCCTGTCTTTCCCGTACCCGGGCCTGCGGTTACCGCCGCGACACGGTCGATCGACTCGATGGCTCTGCGCTGGTTTTCATTCCATGCATATCTTGGAGATTCTGCTGCCGCCGCGATTTTCTGAGCGAGTCCCGCTTTGTTTGCCGCTGTCCCCGCCTGCGCTTCCTGCCGCTTATTCCATGCCGCATTTGCGCCGTTTTTCGGCTCCAGGCCATCCCGCCTGTCCGGCGCCCTCTCCGGATTGATCCCTGTATCAGACATCTCAAACAGACATAACTGGCCTTCCAGCTGATCCAGTTCCCCCTGGGTAAACAGACGAATCACACCATATTCTCCGTCAAATCCGGGCAGTCTTGTGACTTCTCCTTTTCTTAATCTCCCGATCCCCTCTGAAATCAGTAGCCCGGAAACACTTCGGATCTCTTCCAGCGGCATTTCCCGCAATATCGGAAATTCCGGCCCCAGCTTCTGCAGCAGGTTCCGATACTCTCTCTCAACCCTGGCGCTGGAAGCAGAGAGTCCTACGGACGCTCCGATGATCTCCGGCAGAGGAACCAGACTTTCAAACGGCGTCCCCTGTTCCTTTTCGTAACCTTCCGGCCTGTCCGCCATCTGCTCCACCCGATGAGACACTCCGATCGTCAGCTTCCGTCCGCAGACCGGACAGATTCCTCCGTACCTCTCCGTCTCTGATGGTGCCAGACAGAGGCCGCATTTTCGGTGTCCATCATAATGATATTTTCCCTCCTCCGGGAAAAATTCAATCGTCCCCTTCAATCCTTTTCCTGTCTGAATTGCTTGTTTTAGTGCCTCATAGGATAATTCAATGTCCAGCAGATTTGCTTCCCTTCCCAGCTTTGCCGGAGAATGCGCGTCCGAATTCGATATCAACTGATACCGGTCCAGGGCGGAAACCCGCCAGTTCATGGGTGGGTCAGAGGACAGACCGGTTTCCATGGCATGGATATATGAGGATAGATCACCGTAGCATTCTTCCACCGAGTCAAAACCAGAAAACGCACCGAACAGAGAAAAATGCGGTGTCCAGATATGTGCCGGAACATAGACCGACTCCGGGCAAAGCTCCAGCAGGATCTCAAGAAGATCATGACAATCCAGGCCCAATATGGGCCTTCCGTCCGAATGGATGTTTCCGATGGCCTCCAGCTTGCGGGAGACGACTTCCGCTTCCTCCAGCCCCGGCAATAGGACTAAGCTGTGGACCTTCCGCACCCGGTCATATTTTTTATAGATCGAGCTAATCTCCCCGGTTATGACAAAATGCGGCTGCAACGTATCTGCAGCCGTATTGTCCTCTATCCGGTACTCTTTTTTTAATACATAAAGCCCGTTTCCCGCAGGTTCCAGCTTCTCCGTGAGCTCCTGCCTCCACGCCGGATGTGTAAAGTCTCCGCTCCCTACGATTCCAATCCCCTTGCGCCTCGCCCACAGATCCAGGTACTCCGGCGTACAGTCCTTGCTGGTGGCTCTGGAATAACGGGAATGAATATGCAGATCCGCTATGTACATAGAAAAAACCTTCTTTCTTTCGTGAAAAAATCCGTTACAGTTCGCTGACGGGCCGGTGAACTGTAACAAAAATTCTTTATCTTGATATTACAGGGTTCTTTTTTCAGTGAGATTTTTGCTTTTTCAGTGTATCATATTATGGGAAAAGCGTCAAAAGGTATTTTGGCGTCAGGCTTCATCTTCCGCGATGCGGATCACCGCTTTTACAATATCCGCTTTGTTGTTCACGCTATAATCCATTGCTTTCTGCACTTCGTCCAGCCCGAAAATGTCTGTCACGATTCCTTTCAGATTGACTTTTCCGGAAGCAACGGCATCGATCGCCATGGGATAAATATGGCGGTAGCGGAATACGGTCTTAAAGGTCAGTTCCTTATCCAGCGCCAGGCTCATAGGCAGGGTCATTTCTCCGCTCTTGCTGTAGCCTACCAGCACGATCGTAGAGCCCTTTTTGGTCATATGAATGGTCTGGACCGTGGTGATCTGTGTTCCTGCCGTCTCGATCGCCAGGTCACAGCCTTTTCCTTCTGTCAGCTTCATCACTTCTTCCACCGCGTCGGTCCTGCTTCCGTTGATGACACCGTCCGCTCCCAGTTCCATCGCCTTTTCCAGACGCTTTTCCATAATATCCACTACGTACACTTTGGAAACTCCCATTGCCTTTAATGCCATCATTGACACCAGGCCGATGCAGCCCGCGCCCATGACAACCGCTGTCTGGCCTGCTCTTGCCCCGCCCTGCATAGCGGCATGAAAGCCAACTGCCAGAGGTTCGATCAACGCCCCCTCCAAAGTACTTACATTGTCCGGTAATTTAAAGCACAGATCTGCTTCATGAGCCACATATTCCTGGAATACGCCATCTACCGGCGGCGTCGCGAAAAATACGACATCCGGGCAGAGATTGTAGCGGCCGCTCTTGCAGAATTCACAATGTCCGCAGGTCTTCCCCGGCTCCAGCGCCACTCTGTCACCCACCTTCAGATGCTTCACATCCTTCCCGACTTCCACAACGGTGCCTCCCGGCTCGTGGCCAAGTACAAACGGCGGCTCTACCACATAGTCTCCGATAGCGCCCGTCTCATAATAATGCAGGTCGCTTCCGCAGATTCCTACATATTCCAGCTTGACCAATACCTCATTGTCCTTCGCCTTCGGAATCTCCCTTTCCTCAAATCCCATCTTTCCAATGCCAAGCATTACCGCAGTTTTCATTGTTCCTTCCATGATATCATCCTCCTGTTTCTCTTTATTTTCTACTTTATTAAATAGTTTTATTATGTTTTTACAGATTTGTCAATAGATCATATCATAAACTTTCACTTTCAGTAATACGCACAAAATTCCTCTCTATTTTTTAG
>VSNK01000060.1 GCA_009774255.1 Faecalicatena sp. | reverse complement strand
ATAAAAAATAATATCGATTTTAGTATCACACTCAGTAATTTTTCCATATCGCATTCTCCTCGTCTGTGATTCTAACCCTCATCTTTTTAGAATCCCCCGTCCCCTTCCCGTTTGTACACATATCTAACTTTTATCTTAGATTAAAAAGCACAAAAGATATTTTTTTGCTGTCTGCACTAATATTCTTCCTCATTATACACTATATTTCCTCAATAAGACTTCGAAGAATCTGATTACCTTTTCCCGTTTCGTTGAGTTTTTATTGAGGTTTCCACCTAAAACACGCTCGTTTCAATAGACATAACAGAGCTGATCTATGTTCTTCTACATTGACAATCCCCTGAATCCCCTCTATAATATCTTTATTACGCACGTAAGATTTGGAGGGATTTACCATGGCTGCTCTGCCGCAGATTTCCGAAGCTGAATATGAAGTGATGAAGGTCGTATGGAAGTATGCGCCCATCAATACCAATGAGATCACTGAGAAGTTACTGAAGACCACCGCCTGGAGCCCCAAGACCATACAGACCCTGATCAAGCGTCTGGTGACAAAGGGCGCCCTTTCTTATGAGAAACAGGGCCGGGTATTCGTCTACACCCCGCTTGTATTGGAACGGGAGTATGCGGGCCAGGAAAGCCGTTCGTTTCTGAAACGCTTTTACGGCGGGGATATTACTGCCATGCTGTCCGCATACATAGAAAATGACGGTCTGTCCGATACGGAGCTTGAACAGCTTCGCACCCTGCTTTCTGTAAAAAAGGATAAATGAGTTTGTAACTTTCGTCAGGAACTGTTCCTAACGAAATCTTGCGCTCCGGCTTGTCCGGGTTAAGGAAACAAAAAGGAGACAATACCTATGGCTGATTTTATGATTCGTTTTCTTATATGTAACCTATTCATCTGTGCCTTGGTTGGAATCCTTCTGGCCTCCAGGCATTTATTGAGAAATATCCTGTCAGGCCGGATGCAGTATCACCTGTGGTTTCTACTGCTCGGCCTGCTTACCGTCCCATTCCTGCCACTTCGCCTGACAGGTTTTCCAATGCTTCTTGCCCGGCTTTTAGCATTTTGTGCCCCCGCCCTGCCCGATGCCAGAAGCGTTGTAAATCAAGGAGATATGGCGGCTCCTGCAGGAGATTCGGGCTGGCTGAATGATTTTACTCTCTCCATAAGCAATCAGACACCATCCATTGCCGGAACCATTTTACTGGGAATCTGGCTTGCCGGTATCCTTGTCATGGTTGTGCGGACCGCCAGATCGTCCCTCCGCCTGCAGAACATCAGACAATCTGCCCTTCCTCTCCAAAATCCGGCAATCCGCAGACTATACCGCCACTGCCTGAAAGAACTCCATATCAGAAAAGAGATTCCCATATACAGTACCGCATTTTTGCAGTCGCCGGTTATCACAGGGTTCCTAAGGCCGTGTATCTATCTTCCCATCCACATCATCTCCGATTACAGTAAGACAGATACCGACAAACTCTGCCAAGCGTCCTGTGGTTCATGTCCATCCGGAATGGACGGACTTCACCAGATCCGATACATGTTGCTGCACGAGCTGCAGCATTACCGGCACAAAGACGCGCTGGCGGGCTATCTGATGACCCTCACGGGAATCCTCTACTGGTTCAATCCCATGGTCTGGATTGCGCTTAAGGAAATGCGAAATGACAGGGAAATCGCCTGCGATACGTCCGTACTGAATATGCTTGAACCGGATTCCTACGAGGATTACGGAATGACACTGATCCATTTTGCCGAAAAGCTGTCCCGCCCTGCTTTTCCCTTTGCCGCCGGATTAAGCGGAAGCATGTCACAGATGAAGCGGCGTATCCTCAATATCGCCACCTACGAGACGCCCACCACAAAGAAACGGCTTACAGGCATGACAGCATTCCTGATGGTGACAGTTCTCCTCATAAGCATGGCTCCCCTGCTGTCTGCAAATGCAGCAAAGGATGATTATTATGGATGGGATACACCCCATAAAAATATCAACATCATAGATTTATCTTCCTGCTTTCAAGGATACGAAGGAAGCTTCGTCCTATACGATATGGCACAGGATACGTGGAATATCTATGATATAGACCGCGCCGCTCTGCGGGTCTCTCCTGACTCTACCTATAAAATCTATGACGCCCTGATCGGGCTGGAGGCCGGCATCATTACACCGGAAGATTCCACCATGGAATGGAACCGAGAGCTTTATCCGTTCCAGGAATGGAACGCTGACCAGACTTTGCAGTCCGCCATGAGCGCCTCCGTGAACTGGTACTTTCAGGAAATAGATAAACAGCTTGGAACCTCCGCCATTGACCGATATATCCGGGAAATCAGATACGGCAATGAGAATACCAAAGGCGGTCTCTCCTCCTACTGGATGGAATCTTCTTTAAAGATTTCCCCCATCGAACAGGTAGAGCTTCTGCGAAAGCTTTATGAAAACAGCCTTGGCTTTCGCACTAAAAATATAGATACAGTAAAGGACTCTATCCTCTTGTCCTCTTCCGAATCCGGAAACCTCTATGGAAAAACCGGCACCGGTTGTATCGACGGCAAGGATGTAAACGGATGGTTTGTAGGATATGTGGAAGCCCCTGACAATACGTGGTTCTTTGCAGCAAATATCGCCGCGAATGACGATGCTTCCGGCAACAGCGCGGCAGAAATAACGCGGCACATTCTTTCTAAGATAAATATATGGCAATAAGGAGCTTCTGGATGGAAAGTCAAATGTCCATACAAAATATGCCCACTTGGCTCGTTGCCTGCAGGAATAAAGGGGCTGCCTTTCCCAGGAGCCCCTTTTCCCTTGATACTATTGTTTCACTTCACAGCAACGGCTGGCTCCTGTACGGTTTCTCTATCTTTCCGAGACACTGACAGCTTCAGCCGCAACACTTCCGCCCCTTACAACCTCAATCCTGTTCACAAACTTTCTTTTCAGCAATGCGATCAAATCATCATTTCTGTTTTCTGTCTGGGTACATTCCAAAAGGACGGTAGCGCCGTCATAGTCAATTATTGCAGCCCCGAATACTTTTGAAATCCGAAACAGCTCTGTTATGTCTGCATCTGAACAATGCTTCACCCTAACAAATAAAATTTCTTTCATGTGGATAGGTATATCTGTATAATCTACCACTTTAATCACCTCAACACTTCTGCTAAGCTGCTTTTTTATCTGCTCAAAAGTCCGGTCATCACTTGTCAGGCTGATTGTCATCCTTGATATGGTGCTGTCCTCAGTAACTCCGGCTGTCAGACTGTCCAGATTATAAGATTTTCCCGAAAACAAACCCGAAATACGGGCGAGTACACCTATTTCATTTTCAACAAACAGACAAATCCATCTCTTTTTCATTCCCTGTTTTCCTCTCTTTCTAAAATCATGTCATTCAGGGCATTTCCCGGCGGAACAATCGGCATGACATTGGCTTCTCTGTCTATGATAAACTCAATCACCGTTGGCATTTTTGTATTCTGCTTTGCACTGTTTAAAGCCGTTTCTATTTCTTCTTCCTTTGTGACGCGGATTCCTTTTGCACCATAGCTTTCTGCCAGCGCAATGAAATCCGGCGTATATTCCGGGCAATCATGACCAGGCTGGCTGCAGCTAGTCTCACAGCTTTTCCGGTAACGCATACAGGTACTCGAATACCGCCTTTCATAAAACATTTCCTGCCATTGCCGCACATTCCCCAAGTATCCGTTATTCAGTATGCAGATAATAATTGGCAGTTCATAAACAACCGCAGTCGCCATTTCCTGGATATTCATCTGCATACCGCCATCGCCGGATATGACAATGACATCTTTATGCGGATTGCCAAGTTTTGCCCCGATTGCCGCAGGAAAACCATACCCCATTGTCCCCAGGCCGCCCGATGTCAGCATTTGTTTATTCTCACCGATATCAAGAAATTGTGTTGCCCATAATTGGTTCTGGCCTACATCCGTAACGACAATGACATCTTTAAACCCTTCATTTATGGATTGAATGATCATCTGGGGCGTCAGACCAACCTTCCCCATATCAATCGGATACTCCTTTTTCCAACGGCTGATTTTATCCGTCCACTCTGAGATATGAAGGGGCTTTGCCTTTTCAAGCAAAGCACATATGGCCTTTTTCGCATCAGCTACAATCGGAACATCCACATCAATATTGCGGGAGATAGATGCCGCATCCACGTCAATGTGGATAATCTTTGCATTTACCGCAAATTCTTCTATTTTCCCCGTAATGCGGTCATTAAACCGGGTTCCTATGGAAAAAAGGACGTCACAATTACTGATCGCTGCATTGGCGGCATAGCTCCCATGGATCCCTATGTTGCCGACATAGGAACTGTTTGTTGTCGTAATTGCGCCTTTTCCCATGATTGTCGTAATAACAGGCACGCCTGTCAGCTCTGCAAGCTGTGTCATCTCCTTCTCTGCATGGGCAATATGAACTCCGCCGCCAATCAGGAACACAGGCTTCTCCGCATGGTTTAAGATGTCCAGCGCTTTATTTAACTGTCCCATATGTACGGAGGTATTCGGCTTGTAGCCTCTAACCGCAATTTCCTCCGGATAGAAATCGCTGCCATAAGCCCGCTGGACATCCTTGGGCAGATCAACAACCACTACCCCCGGTTTTCCGGTCTTTGCAATATAAAAAGCCTTTTTGATTGTTTCCGCCAAATCTTCCCTGTTTCGCACCGTTACGGCATATTTACAGATACTTCTTGTAATGCCCACAATGTCTACCTCCTGAAAGGCGTCATTCCCGATAAGGTTTGTCGCCACCTGGCCCGTAAAACATACTAACGAAACGCTGTCATAATTTGCAGTAGCAATCCCTGTGACAAGATTCGTAGCCCCTGGCCCGCTTGTTACAAGACAGACACCAACTTTACCCGTAGAACGTGCATACCCGTCTGCCGCATGGATCAGGCCCTGCTCATGGCGAGGCAGGATCACATCTATTTCTTTTTCTCCATACAGTGCATTAAACAGATCTATCGCCTGTCCCCCCGGATAAGCAAACAATGTGTCAACTGCTTCTTCTTTTAGCGCCTTTACAAATAAATCTGCACCTGTCATCTGCTTCATAGTTCCCTCCATTCTTATATGCATGTGCTTGCATGCATTATATCTATTTTTTTGGGCACTGCCCTCTGACAGCACCAAATCTTACTGGTCGATTCCCTTTACAAACATCTGCACACTTTCATTAATGTACCTGTCTTTTTCAATCTCTGTAAGCTCTGTTCCGAACGATGCATTCAGAAATGTATAGCCGAATGTTGCCGAAAATACAGTCAATGCCAGAGCCTCAAAATCTTTCTCCGGTATTTTGCCCATCGCGCACATTTTATTCAGATAATCGGTAAATGTCCTCAAAAAAGCCTGGGGAACCTTCATAATAAGCTCTTTGGTTTCCTCATAGAGCTGCGGCGCCCTCAGACCGATTGACAGATTCACGAAATCCGGCGTCATCCTGTCAATATATGCCCTCATGAACATTTTAAGGTCTGCCTCCAGATCCCACTCTATATTTTCAAAAATCTCCGGTGTCACATTCGCCCGCCAGCCAGCCTGGTTTGCCCCTTGTAAAACAATATCCTTTTTGCTCTCAAATTTGCGGAACAAGGTACACTCATTTACGCCGGCTACTCTTGCAATTTCTTTCGTAGTTGTTGCGACATATCCCTTGTCACGGACTAACGCCATCGCCGCATCAATGATCTTCTGGCTTGTCTCATCCACATTCTATTCCCCCTCTCTGCAGTTTTATCATTAATAATATCCTTTCATGCAAGTACATGCTTTCATCATAGCAGAATAAATATCTAAAGTCAATATCCTATAAATATCCAAACCTTTTATCTGCCCCCAACCCGATACCAGTATTCTGGGATTTCCCTGATCCCGTCACCAAGAATCTGATTGCCCAGATAGCGGAAACTGCCGTCTTCTGCAAATCTTACGGTCAATTCATGGGTTATGAGCCTGTCATCACATATAACCATGTCACACACTGCATCGACAGCCAGCGTAACCGTTCCATCTTCATTTTCTTTGATATCCGTCACCTCCGGAAGCGATGTCCCAAAGAAATTCGGGTCATAATTTCCACATCCCAGCCGTTCCCACGTGTATCTCCGGCTTTCTTCATCAAATGCGGCATATTCCCGTATCTGTTCTGCTGTCACTGGCAGATACTCCATGAGCAGACTCTCAAACTCATCCTGCGGTATCCCATCCTGATCATCTGCGGGCAAAAAGGTCTCCTGGTATTTCATCTTATACAGATATTCATACAGTCCATTATAATCCAATTTCTCCATATGTCCTGCGTCCCAATCAGAACAAAGCAGATTATTTCCCTTATACCCGATATCCCGGACGCACTTTTCAGACAGCTCTTTTTGCTCCTCAGTCATTGGTCTTATCCGGAGCAGACAGCTTCCATCCACGATCTCCGTTACTTCCGGCGGTTCGGGAACGCACATTTCATAGCAGAACCAGCCCTTGTCTGTGTAACTCCAGTCCTTTATCCTGGTATAAGAAATATACTCCACCCTTGGATGGTTGTCTTCCCGCCACGCTGCCCTTGCACTTAGGACATACATATCATTCCCGTCAAACGTATATTTTCTTCTTCCTATCCCTCCATCAGACTGTATCTCATAAACTACCGCAAATCCACTGTTTCCTTTTATGCATTCCTCCAGGAAGCCATCCATTTTCTCATAATTTTCCATATTGGAATACAACAGAGTTGAATGGACCGCTTCCCCTGTTTCCCCGGCTTTCTCCTGCATCATCTGAATGGTCTCATCAGAGAATCCGTCTGATAAAGTGTACACATCAGAAACCGCCTCCGCCATCCTGATACAATCCTCCTCTGCCTCTTCCCTTTCCTTATCATCGACCGGAAGATTGTAGCCTTTTTCCCATTGTTTTGCATCTTCTTTCCTTTTCTGTGTTTCTTTTTCTAAAGAAGATTCCTTCCTGTCCGGAATCTTTGCGCAAGCACACAAAATAGCAGCAAGCACAAACACAATAACCAAAATACATTTCTTCTGCAACGGCATATTATCTTCCTTTCACTCTATTACCGGGATTTCCAGCTCTTTCTGCTCTATCACGTTAGAGAGATACCGAAAAGTCCCGTCTCCAAACGGCTGTACAACAATCCTATTGGTAAACGCATAATCCGAATTATAATCCGGCCATACACCATCGACAAATAGCGTTATCGTTCCATCACCGTTTTCCGTATAATCAACCACTTCTCCAAAAGGCGGGTATGGCCTTGCATATATCATTTCATAGGGGTAACTGCCGCTGCCTGCATCATAGCCGCATACCTTTCGTACCTGTTCTACAGATACCGGAAAACATGCGGTCATGACCTGTTCATACACTTCTGCAGGGACAGTCCTGTCCTTTGTTCTGAAAATCTCACCTGTGTAAATACGATAAATATCTTCAAACATACGAGGCATCAGAATATCCTCCACATTGCTGCTGTCCCAGTTTGTCACAAGCATATTATAATTTACATAGCTTAGGCCGGATAAATACTTTTTGGTTAATTCCCTGCACTTGTCTGATATGGGACTTGTTCTAAAGCACTGGCGCAGGCTTGAATGCGGAATCAGGATTTCATAAGAATAGATAAAATATCCTTTTTCCGTTAATTTTATTTCTGCTATGCTGTTTTCCAAAGTACTCCTTATCTCAGGTATGCCGCCCTGCTGCCAGCCTATCCCTACATAATAGGTCTGCAGTTCATCCATCCTGTACAGGAAAGTAAATGCACCGATCAGGCCGTCCGGAGTCACCTGGCAGAATGTGAACATGGACTCCTTTTGATTCAGATCATCGCCGTAAAATCCATGACGCGTTTCCGGATTTACCATATTGCAGTCCTCCGTAATGCTTACAAACCCCGCCTGTCCAAGAAGTGAAACCACTTCCTTACACTGCTCGCCTGTAAACTCTGCAATATTCGATGAAAAAGCAGGACCGTCAGCAACCTCTATATTCTGATAAATACCTTTTACCTGCTCTGCTGCCGTCAAAGCCGTCTCCTGAATCTGCTTCTTTTCTTCCTCTGTAAAAAGACAGACCATTCTCTCCGGGGTAACTGGTGTCTGGGAATCAGAAGATCCTGCAGTGATATCGCCGATATCTATTTCGTCTCCGTCTATCTCGTCAGCATCTATTCCTTCCATATGATTAACAGGAGCTTCTGCCTTTTGCGCCCTGATTTCCTCTATGTTTTTCTCTCCTGCATTATCCTGCTTTGGTCCTTTTAAAACTATGACACAGGCGATAACAATAACCAGCAATTCTATGATGAAAACGCCCTTTTTTTGAATCAGCCATTTCACATTTTCCATCATTCCATGCCTCCATACATCTCTTCCCACTGTTCCGGAGTCAGACGCGGCTTATGCCAGGTTCCCTCCTGGTTCTCCTCTGACGGTATGATTCGGTTCGATACATACTGCACCCCTCCGTCTTCCAAAGGGCGGACCACCACCTCGTGGGCATATACTTTGGAGATGCCAGCATAGGGAAATACCACATTTACTGTCAGCGTTATGGTTCCGTCGCTGTTTTCCGTATACTGAACTACTTCCGGATATGGATACTCCGGATATTCCACTTCATAAAAGCCTCTCGGCTTATATTCATATGTCCCATCCTCCGGATAAAAAACCGTTTTTGACTGCAATGTGCCGCTGTCTATGTTGATATATCTTTGAATGACGTTCTCAAATTCATCCTCCGCGATCCTGTATACCGCGCCAACCCCTAAGTTATCGTCCATACCATACGGGATCTGCCCGCCGTTTACCCTGGGGTAAAACAGGTCATACAGATCATAGAAATCCAACGTCCCAAAATCATTCTCATTCCAATCCACCAGAAACAGGTTGTTCCTCTCATAACCGGCAGGAAGGATATACTGCCGGTTCAGCTCCCTGCATGTTTCGTCTAAAGGCAGCACCCGAAACGCGGCATACTCGCTGGCTTCACTCATAGTGAGCACATATAACTGTTCGGAAAAATAACTGCCGGAAAACATCAGATATCCGTCCTCCGTGTATTCCCACCGGTCCGCATGAAAACCGGCTGTAGACACCTTTTCCATGTCCTGATCCTTATACTTGTAATAACTGGTGGTTGCCTCTACCTCCCCGTCTTCTGTCTTCAAGTCGTATTTCACAATCCCGTCCAAGGCCCCCTCCAGGTCATTGATTTTTATAAGCGTCAGCTTTCCTTCCTCTTTTGCGTCTACTTTCCCGCAGAAGCTGATGACCTGCTCCGGTTCTGCCATGTCAATCTGGTTCCTTCCGTCAACGGCCGCATAACCATGATTGCCAAATTGGTTTACAATACTGCGGAACATTTCCAAATCCTCCATACGTCCTGCTTCCTCGGCATCTCTAAAAAGCTCATATCCAATCTCAATCACTGGGTCTGCTTTCTCCTGGGCCTCCTTCCCGGACTTTACCGCCCCATCTCCCTGTTTATCATCTCCAGATTCCGTCCGGGATGTATCAGCACATCCGGATATACTCAAAAGCAAGATAATAATAAGAAGAAGAACGAACCAATTCCTTTCCATCTTCTGCTTGTACCTGTCTTTTCCTTCAAACCTCATATCTGCCTCCATTCATCTGTTCTAAATCCCGCGTATGTATAGTCTTCAAAAGAAATACTACACATGTAGGATTTAAAGTCAAAAAAATTTTTAAGCTATTGTCTCAAAATTAATATTACATATGTAGGATTTTAAAGTCAAGAGAAAAATGTAAATGTTTCCTTTTCCTTCAAGATATAGAAACACCGTTAGCGACAGGTTTTGCATGGATAAATTTCAGAATATTGTCATTGAACGGCTGTATATCCTGATATAAAAAACCGATTTCACGAGGCGGAACAGGATTGGACAAGGTGATTTCCATCAGGCAGCCCGTTTCTAACTCCTGCCCTACAAACTGTTTCACAACACAGGAAATTCCAATCCCCATTTTGGCAAATTCAATCAGCATATCCATTTCATTTACCTCAAGAATATGCAGGGGAATGATATTATTTTTTGCATAGTAAGCGTTAATATGCTTCCTGGATACATTATCTTTATCAAGAAGCATAATGTTCGCATATTCAAATATTTCATCATTTTGGCAGTCCCACTTCTCCCTATAAGCCGGCGTGCAGACAAAAATATACTCAATCATCCCCAGGGAATGATACATGAACCTTAACCATATATTTAAACTATATTATATAGAGATGTATAATTCAACATGCATATTATAGTATCTTTCCTTATAGCACGACATATACTATTGCAGAGTTGAACCAGCATATTGACTTTTGATGTCAGTTCTGCTATATTAAACTCAGTGATCGTTCTGTGGAAACTTGTGAAGCCCACAGGCGGGGGAGAGCCGACGGGTATCTCCCTCTTTTACATTACAGGAGATTTTACTATGGCAGCATCAAAACACTTTTTAACCTTTACCCAACAGGTCGAGTCTTTAAAAAACGAAAAGCAAATCGAAATCTCAGATTTAAGATATGCAGAAGAAATTTTACAGCGAATTGGCTATTTCTCACTAATGGGCGGATATAAACAATTATTCCGGATTCCTTTTTCCAAAAAATATAGACCGGGAACGACCTTTGACGAAATTGTAGCTCTCTATCAGTTTGATGCAAATTTAAGAGAACTGTTTTTAAAATACTTGCTACAGATTGAGCGGCATATAGGATGCAAAATCCCCTACTCTGATATGTTTTATTGTATTTCTTTCATGAAAAACAATTAATTATCCAGAATTTTCCCATCCGTAGAAATGGTTACAACTCTCCATGGTATAAATCTGCCACTCCTTTTAAGAGCCTCTTTTACCGCATATTCAATTCCGCCGCAGCATGGAACCTCCATCCTTACAACCGTCACACTCTTGATATCATTTCCTGCAATCATTTCCGTCAGTTTGTCCGTGTAATCCCCTTCATCAAGCTTGGGGCACCCAATCAGCGTAATATGGTTCCTGATAAACTCGCTATGGAAATTCCCATAGGCATATGCCGTACAGTCTGCAGCAATCAGAAGATTGGCATTCTCAAAATATGGTGCCTTTACAGGTGCGAGTTTTATCTGTACAGGCCATTGCTTTAGCTGGCTGCTGACCGGGACAGCGGTAACAGAAACATCCGAATCCGCTTCATTTCTTGTAATCGTCCTTGCGTTTGATCCAGGACAGCCATCCTTTTTTGCAGCGAGTACGGCCGCCTCATCATAGGCAGGCGCCTCCCGTTCCTCAAATGAAATCGCATCAACAGGGCATGTTGGCAGACAATCTCCCAGACCGTCACAGTAATCCTCACGGGTAAGCTCTGCCTTCCCATCTATCATTTCAATCGCACCTTCATGGCAGGCTGCCTCACAGGCACCGCATCCGTTACATTTCTCTTTATCAATTTTAATAATTTTTCTGATCATATGAACTCCTCCTTGCTTTTCTGCAGCTATCATAATACAATAAACAAAACAATTCGGTTGTATTTACAACAGAAAGAGGATTTTATATGGAAAAATATGTGCCTGTGCTCAAAGAGACACAGCTGTTCGCTGGTGTAAGGACAGACGAAGTCAATACAATACTCGGATGTCTCCAGGCAAAATCCCGTATTTATAAAAAAGGGGAATATATTTTCAGGCAGGGGGAACACCTGACCCATATTACGGTTTTGGTAAAAGGGAAGCTGCACATCCAGCGGGATGACTATTGGGGAAACCGGAGCATTGTCAATGTCATCCATGTCGGTGAAATGTTCGGAGAAGCCTATGTCTCCCCCGGAAGCGGACCGATTCTGAATGATGTTATTGCTGTGGACGACAGCACCGTCATATTCTTTGACGTACGAAAAATGCTGAACGTCTGCTCATCAGCCTGCCGTTTCCATTCAATCGTACTGCAGAATCTTTTTTTTGCAATATCTGATAAGAACAGGAAACTCGTACAGAAGCTTGGACATATATCAAAACGTACCACACGGGAAAAATTGATTTCTTATCTGTCCGAAGAGGCAAAAAAACAGAACAGTAGTTCCATTACCATTCCCTTCAACCGACAGCAGCTTGCGGATTTTCTTTCCGTAGACCGCAGCGCTATGTCCAATGAGCTGTGCAGGATGCGGAATGAAGGGCTTTTGACCTTTGAGAAAAATCAATTTACTCTGCTGTAGATTCATATTTGTAAAACTGAAAAGAGATACAAACTTCCTGTTTTTTATGCCCATTTATTACAACTCATTCATCGTCTCTGTCACCGCCATACTCCGAATGCGTTTCGCCGGAGAGTAGACTGCTGCCACGGCCGCTGCAAAAACCAACAGCACGATGACCAAAAGCGGAACGATTGGAATGCTCCACACAGCATATGGAAAATGCGGTGTAATCAGGATACCGTACAGCCCTTTACTAAGGAGCAGTCCGAGAATACATCCGGCCAGACATCCATAGAAAGCATAAGTAAATGCCTCTGCCGCTATCATTTTTGTGACCTGCCATTCGTCCATGCCGACCGCGCGCATTGTTCCGTACTGCCTGATCCTGGCAGATACACTCATGGAAATACTGTTCACAATATTCAATACTGTCACCAATGCGATAATCGCCAGGAATCCATAAGCAAAAATCATAAATGCCGCATACGTGTTGCCTGTTTTCTGACCGATCCTGTTTCTAAACGCATATTCACCGTCTATTTCATTGTCCGCTGCATTACGGATTGCTTCCACATCTCCGTTCTCTACATCCTTTTCCACCTGCACCATGATCAGAGCATATTCCGCAATACCCATCAGCCGTGTAAATGTTTCTTTTGAAGTAATGATCGTAACCTTTCCGTCAGACGTCCCGTCACTGCTGAACGGATTCATTTTCAGCATTCCCGCAATCTCAACCTCTTCACTGCCAACCCGTATCTTATCACCTATCCCTACCGGAACATCTGCGTCACAGATTGCCAGAACATAACGGCTGTTCCCGTATACCTTTGAAATATCACTGCCTTTTTTAAGCTCCTTATCCTTTGTCAGGCAGTCCAGATCAAATTCATCATAAGAAATAACATCCACCACACCAGACGAAAGACCCTCTTCCGCAAACTGCGCCGGGACATCAAAGCAGCTCCTGCGCCCAAACACATTGGTTACTCCCTCCATGCCTCCAAGTTCATCCAGCAGTACGCTGCTTATTGAGTTCGAGCCGTCACTGCTCGCAATCTCAATATCTGCATCATTAGATTTCTGGGGCATAATCAGGCCCACCAAATCTGCAAAAACGGTAAAACTTAAAAAAAGAATAATGCTGAGGGCAAAAGAGCCAGTCATCAATATCAGGTTTTTCTTTTTCGATACCGCATGATGCATGCCAAGAGCGGTTTCTATTTTTGCAAACCGGGTATTTGCAGCGCTGCTCATATTTTTCCCATCCCCTGCATTCCCTGTAACAGCCGACACTGGCGACACTCTGGACGCTCTTTTTGCCGGAGACTGCGCTGCAATCAGAACCGTAATAATTCCCACTGCCACTCCGCTGACAATTCCTGCCGCACTCACTCCAAACAATGGAATACTGACAAATTCCTCTCCTGCCATAAACCGCAGCAGGGCGCACACTCCCCATGTGACCAGAATACCAAGGATGACGCCTGCCGGAATCGCAATCTTACACCAGTTCAGGGCTTCCAGCCTTACGAACCGGATAATCTGCTCCCTGCTCATACCGATACAGCGCATCATACCGAAAAATTTCGTCCTTTGGGCGACATTGCTGTTCATACTGCCTGCAATCATCAGTGCTCCTGCAATCAGTATCAAAATAAACAGCATAACGGCAATCATGTAAATCTCCTGCATTCCCGAATCCCCGCCAAGGGCTCCCGTCCCCATCAAAGCTTTATTTACTTCGATATTTTCATCCGCCCATCCATACTCTTCCTTGATGTCTGAAACATGTCTGCTGATATCTGCCTGGCTCTGATACCGTATATATAAGGATGGATTTCGGACAAGCCCGTACTTCTCGAACGCTTTTCGGTTCATATATACACTGAATGTTCCATATAATGCATTGAACTCCTCATCATCCTCACCAAATCCGGATATGGTAAAATCCATACTGCCGGAAGGTGTTTCTATGGTGATTCTGTCGCCTGTCTTTGCACCAAACGCATCCTTTGCATTAGAACTGAGCAAAATCTCCGTATCATTCTGCGGGAAAGAGCCCTCCTTCAAACCATTCTTGATATCCGTAATATAAGCTTCATCAATCCCATATAGAACAGCCTTCCTTTTCCCAATATGGTACTCTTCTTCCCTGCCGTAATTCACCACATCCGTCCATGCCGCAACAGAAACATCTGCACTTTGGCCAATCTGCTCTGCGTCGGCTTCAGGCACATTTTTTAGCTGGACATGCCAGTTCCCATGCTTCTTAAGCATATTATTCGTCTGCATCCTATTTCCCATGTCAGCCATACTGAAAACCGCCGTCACCAGAAATACGGAAATAGTAATGCACAAAAGTGTCAGCCGGTTCTGCCGCCTGTGGACATGTGCAGAAATCGGAATTAAGCTAAGATAACTCTTCATTCACCGCACCTCCCCCAGATCATTTAACTCCCCATCCGACACCTGCAGGATACGATCCGCTTTCTGTGCAATGCTGCGGCTGTGGGTAATCATAATGATAGTCTGCTCATACTTCTTGGACGCTTCTTTTAGGAGCGTAATCACCTCTCTGCTGTTCTGTGTGTCCAGATTTCCCGTCGGCTCATCAGCAAGGATGAGGGCAGGACGGGTAATCAGCGCCCGACCGATTGCCACTCTCTGCTGCTGCCCGCCTGAGAGCTGGCTTGGCAGATGGTGCCGGCGCTCCCGAAGGTTCAGCACTGTTAGCAGTTCCTCCAGGTATCTTCTGTTTGGTTTCTGGTAATCAAGTAGTACCGGGAAAATGATATTCTGCTCGACCGTCAGTTCGGGAACCAGATTAAAGCTCTGGAAAATAAACCCGATATTCCTGCGGCGGAAAACCGTAAGATTTCTTTCTTTCATTGCAAAAATATCCTTGCTGTCAATATATACCTTGCCAAAGGAAGGCATATCCAGCGCACCGATCATATTCAGGAGTGTACTCTTTCCGGAGCCTGATTCCCCGACGATTGCGACAAATTCTCCTTTCGGTACTGAAAAACTAACTTTCTTTAAAGCCTGTACGGCCGTATCTCCTTCCCCGTAGGTCTTGGAAATTGATTTAACCTCCAACAAATTCATAAATCAAAACACCTCTTTCTCCATAAAATCCATACATCGAAAATGAATTCCCAAATCATTATGCCCATCTGCATGAAATTTCATTTTTAATGTATAAGAAGCATAACACACTAATCCTACAGGAATATTGCAATTATCCTGCAATTTTGCAGGAATTATCAATATATAGAGGTTCACTGCGGCATGAATAAAGAGGCTGCTGGTCTTCTTTAGCCTACATTTATGAATTAAAATATGGATTTAATAACTCATCTAAAAGCTGCTGCAACGCTTATAATGATACCTATTACAATGGCATGTCTCTTCCAGGTCAGCCGAAGATATCCTGCAAATTCACGTATCAATGCATTTAGTGTAAAATACCATTTTGTCTTTGCACCAAACCCTACGCATTTTATTCCCTGCTGCTTCGCCAGGATTAAAGCTCTAAATACATGATAAGCAGTTGTAACAATAACAATTTTCGCATTCTCGTTGTCTATCAACTCCTTTGAAAACATCAGGTTTTCCTCAGTTGATACCGATTTTTGCTCCATTATGATCTTTTCAGCATCCACTCCCTGATCGACAGCATATGCCGCCATAGCGGCACTTTCCGAAATATCTTCGCCTGGCCCCTGCCCTCCGGACATAATCAGTACTGCATTCTGATTGCAACGCAAAAGCTCTATCCCTCTATGAATCCGGGCCGCAAGCAGCGGCGTAACCTTAGTCCCAATAATCCCGGAGCCCAGTACAATAATATAGTCCGCATTCCTCTTTTTTCTCAGATGAATAAGATTAAGAACCGCAGATAGTGAATACATCGCCATCAGTGACAATACATATACAGCTGAAAAACTAATCGTTACATAGAGCATTGTACTGAATCTGCCCTTTTCCAGACTCCCAATCACTGGCCAGACTGCAAGATATCCAAACAGCAGGATTGAAAATAGCATAGATAATAAATTAGAAGGCTTCATTCCCTCATGCCGGATAATTTTTATTCCTTCTATAAAAAACGTAACAATCAAAACTACCGGAAATGCGATTACGCTGACTACTGCCAAAATAAACAGAAAAACAAGAAGTCCGATGACTGCATCATGTGACGCAAGCCATTCTGAGTACTGGGAAAGTATAAAAAACAAAAAAACAGCCAGACTTGTCATCATCCAGAAAAATGAGACGCCGCTCCATAATGTTCTGGGATCGTGCAGCATAATTCTCGCAAATATGCAAAATGGTATTAAAAAAAGAATAAATGAAATCTGCCACATATCTGTATTGCCCCTTTAAAATACGACATTTTAGAAAGCCCTTCCGCTAATGGATTCTCTCCATAATTTTATCATACTCAAATGGAGGTGTAAAATACATTCTAATACACAATCAGACACTTGCTATTATTCGAGTATCCATATACAATTATATTTGTATTGTATACTGATACAGTTTAAAGAAAGACAGGTACAAATACTTTGCAGCGAGAACCGCATACCGGATATTTCAAGACCTGGGTATATGCGGCTGATGCAAAAAGACGCAAAAAAGCTGATTGATGGAAGGGAGTTACGCCATGAATAATGTATTGATTATAGATGATGATAAAGAACTTTGCGCTCTTATGAAAAAATGCGTAGAGCAGGAAAATTTATCAGCCATAGTTGCATATAGCGGCATTCAGGGGCTGCGTCTGGCCGATGAAAACAAAGATAGCTGTTCCCTTATTATTCTGGATATTATGCTGCCCGATTTAAACGGATTTCAAGTGTTGCAGCAAATACGACGGACAAGCAATGTTCCCGTCCTTATGCTCACTGCCAAAAGCGACGAGGAAGATAAAGTGTCCGGCTTGCGAATGGGGGCAGACGATTATCTGACAAAACCATTCAGCATTAACGAGCTTATGGCGCGTGTCAATTCCCTGATCCGGCGATACACTACCTTAAATCCCTCTACGGCAGATACAGATTATATATCGCTGAAAGATATGGTAATTGACAAATTAAACCGTACAGTTTCGGTCAAAGATATTCCTGTTTCGCTTACAGGGAAGGAATTTGATTTACTGCTCTTTCTTGCTTCCAACAAAGGACGGGTATTTACCAAAAAGCAAATTTATTCACAGGTATGGGAAGAAGAATATGCTTTTGACGATAGCAATATTATGTCTTTTATCAGCAAATTAAGGAAAAAGATTGAGCCGGACCCCGACCACCCTTTTTATATTTTAACTGTCCGGGGTGTCGGCTATCGTTTTAACAAGGAGGCATAACATGGACATCACTGTTTATCTTTTCATTGTGTCAGCCCTCATGTTGCTTATTATTGTGTACCTCATTTCTGCCTTACGGCGCGTGCGAACACAGCTTGCGCTGATAAAAGACGCCTTAGAGGACATAAAGGGCGGGAACTTGAACCGACGTATTTTAGCAGGCGAAAACGATATGACAAAGAAAATCTGCTATGGTATTAACGAAATAGCCGTAAACAGTCAGGCGCAGCTTATACGGCAAAGACAATCTGAACAGGCATATAAACGGCTGATGACAAGCCTTTCGCATGATGTAAAAACCCCGCTTGCCTCCCTTGTGGGTTATCTGGAAGCGGTAGAAAACAAAATAGTCATTGGGGAGGAAAAAGACGAATATATCCATGTCACACATGAAAAGGCACAATATCTGAAATCCTTTGTGGAAAATCTGTTTGAGTGGGTAAAACTGGATTCTGGGGAGCAGATTTTTCATTTTGAAAAATTTGATTTGAATGAACTATCCCGCAACATTATAGCAGACTGGATTCCTGTCTTGGAAAACAGTTCTTTTGAATATGAATTTGTCATACCCGAAACAGAGTATTTTATCCGTATAGATGTAAATGCATATACCCGCGTCCTTAATAACCTTTTACAAAACATGATTGTTCACAGTGAGGGTGACAAAATGGAATTGCATATTTTCGAGGATATGCGGCAAGCTAAAATTATAATATCGGATAATGGAAAAGGAATAACTCCCGACAATCTCCCACATATCTTTGAAAGAATGTACCAGTGCGACCAGTCGCGGTCCGCGAAAGGAAACGGATTAGGTCTGGCGATTACAAAGGAACTTATCAGCGTTCATAAAGGAACCATCACCGCCGAAAGCAATTCCGGCCATGGGACTAAATTTACCATATTGCTTCCGAAAGCCCTGTAAAAAGTGCGGGGCTTTTCTTAATAAAACAAGAAAAAAGCAAGGTATCGGCAAGGTTATGGCAAGGTTAGTGATTTATAATAGGGAGTGCAAAAGGAGGAAACATCTATGAATGATTTCGTAATTGAAACAAAGCAGCTGACAAAAATATATGGAGAACAAACGGCTGTCAGCAAAGTAAATCTCCATGTAAAAAAAGGACGGATTTATGGTCTGTTAGGGCGTAACGGAGCCGGAAAAACAACAATTATGAAAATGATTTTAGGACTGGCTTCTATTACTTCCGGCGAAGTGGATGTATTCGGTAAAAATGTCAAAGGACGGGAAAAACGTGTATATCCCCGTATTGGTGCAATTATCGAAACGCCGGGTTTCTATCCAAACCTAACCGGAACAGAAAATCTGGAAATCTTTGCAAAGCTACGCGGCACAGCCGCCCCTCATGCAGTAAAAAACGCTCTGGAAATAGTTGGATTGCCCTATAAGGATAAAAAGCTATTCAGCAAATATTCCCTTGGCATGAAACAGCGACTTGGGATTGCAAACGCTATCCTGCATGACCCGGAATTGTTGATTTTAGACGAGCCGACAAACGGGCTTGACCCTATCGGCATTGCAGAAGTAAGGGATTTTATCAAAGAGTTAAGTGCGGCACAGGGTAAAACGATTCTTATATCCAGCCATATTCTTTCTGAAATCTCACTGTTAGCCGACGATATTGGAATTATTGATAATGGCGTTCTTTTGGAAGAAAGCAGCATGCGGGAACTGGAAAAGAAAAACCGTAAATATATCCTGCTGCAAGTGTCCGATATTCCAAAGACGACATTGATTTTAGAACGTCAATTCCATTTGACCGATTATTCTGTTCAAGACGACCATACGTTACGGCTTTATGACGCTTCCCTTGATATGGGCGAAGTCAACAAGGTACTTTTCATGCAGGATATTACCGTTATGAGTTCTCTGGTCTGCAACGATACATTGGAGGACTATTTCAAAAAAATTACAGGAGGGGAAGGCATTGCTTAAATTGATTGAAACCGAACTGCTGAAACTTCGCCGAAGAAAACTTTTATTGATTATGCTGCTCGCAGCACTTATTATGCCCTTTTTCGCAATGCTGCTGTTTCGCTACAAAGGAGAAACAGGAATAAACCCATTAGAGTTTTATCGGTGGTCTGCATTTGGTTATACGCTTTTTATTATTCTACCAGTCGTGTTGGGGATATTTTGTGTAATGCTTATCTATGAAGAAAAGCGGCATGATGTAGCAAAGCAGCTTTGGATCGTACCGATAAGCAGAATGAGCTATTTTTTCAGTAAGTTTTTTGTGGTTTTATTCTATTCAGTCGTTTTTATGATGATTACTGCAATAGCTTCTGCGGCGTTTGGTATGCTTCCCGGATATATCGGATTTGACGGGAATCATATTTTGTACTTGTTTGAAAGATGTTTAGAAATAGGAGTGATTACAGCCTTTGCACTATTACCTGTTCTGTCAATCGCAACAATGACAAAGGGATATATTCTCCCTTCCTGTATCACATTGATATATGCCCTCTTAGGATTTTTCTTAATGAACACGAACATATATCTACACCCGATTTGTTCAACTGCGGCTATCATCATGCGAGACAGCGATATTCCAGGGCTTGCTTTTTCACAGACGATAAATGTTCCATTTGCATTGCTCTGTATTGCTGCTTGGGATATTATCTTTATCCTGCTTGCTAATATTGCTTTGAAAAAGAAGTGAGGTGTGTTCCATGATGAAATTACTTTGGGCGGAACGTCAAAAGCTTCGTCGCTCAAGTATCGTCTTACTTACCATATTTGCAACCGTATTAGTCGCTATTGTTGTTTTTATCGGCGGGAACAGTATGGATTTAGAAGGACAGTATATTGATAATGCGGGGTGGTACATGACAATGGTTCAGCCTTGGGCTACTTTGCTTGTTATTCCTGCTGTTATCGCTCTGTTGGGAAGTTATATGGTTTGCCGGGAGGAACAGGACGACACAATGAAAACGCTAAGGCTGATTCCTGTCAATGAAGTAAAATTGACTATCGTAAAGCTGGTGATTACTCTTGCTTTCAGTATATTTGTCTATGTGTTGCTTTTTATTATAACTTTTTTGACGGAAGCATATTTACATTTTTCCGAATTGTCGGCAGGAATGGTTTTCGATTTTTTGAAAACATACTTTTTAGAGGGAATAGGCGTATTTTTAGCTGTTTCTCCTATCATTGCATTAGTAACATATACAAAGAAAAGCTATTGGTTAGCACTAATCTTAACAGAAATGTACTCTTTTGCAGGAATGTTTATGAGTATGTCCGGCACTTTAAGAGCGTTCTATCCTATTACGGCGGTATTGGGTGTTGCAGGTTACTATGAAACTACTACTGAGAAATTAATTGCAAGTATTATAATTCTATTGTTATGCGGTTGTCTTTCGATTTTGTTATTGGTAGGGTTAAATCACAAAGAAAAGGAAAAGATATGCCATACTTGTTCGTGAAGAGTTCAGTTGCCTAATAAATTCACATGAACAGGGACAGGAAAAGGCAGACGCTTTGAGGGGAGCGGCTGCCTTTTTGGGAGGGTTGCTGACAAGTTGGAAATCAAATTCTGTTAAATAATCCATATTTTCTACGCTATTTAAAAATCCCGATTTTAAACTCCATGCAGCTTCCCAGCAAGCTGGAAATTACAGATATTTTACATATACTCTTGAATCTTCTCCATGCATATCTTTCATCATTCTAAAAAACTCATACCCATATTTCTCATATAGCCCATTATGATTTGTTGAAATATAAATACTGTTAATTCCATCTGTTTTTGCCAATGCCTCAGCATAAC
>VSNK01000006.1:12217-63424 GCA_009774255.1 Faecalicatena sp. | reverse complement strand
ATCTACACTCTGCATTCCGTCGGCTGCGTCAGATGTCGATATGGAAGCGAAGTAACTGTGGATATCATCTGGGAAGGAGAGTATGACGGCAATACCGCCGGAACCTATACCCTGACCGGAGAGATTGCGGAAAGTGCGGATTATGCAAATCCGGAGAATCTGACGGCCTCTGTCATAATTGAAGTGGCGGAGAAGGAACCGGACAATACGGAAAAAGAAAAATATATGGTAAACACAGAGAAAGGAGAAGGGGTGCCAAAGACAGTAGTCACGGGTACATTCTCAATGGATGCCGTACTGATCGTGGAACCAGTTGCAGAGGAAACAGACATCTATGCAGCGATGAAGAAACTCTTGCCAGAAAATATGGAAAGCCTTGGAGTATACGAGGTACATGTCCGCGGCGGAAGAATTGAAGGTCCGTTTGAGCTGTCTTTTGAGATTGGAACACAGTATGATAATAGGGCGGCAAAAGTGCTTCATCAAAAGGAAACAGAAGACATTGAGCAATTTGATACTGTAGTAAAGGACGGGCTGGTGAAAGTCAAGGTGGAGAGCCTGTCGCCATTTATGATATCAATTCAGAAAACAGAACCAACTCCAGAAGACCCAGGGACAAATCCATCTCCAGGAGATCCCGGAACGATTCCGGCTCCGGAAGATCCCGGAACGACTCCGACTCCGGAAGACCCGGGAACGACTCCAACCCCAGGAGGTACGGGAACGAACCCGACTCCGGGAGGTACGGGAACGAACCCGACTCCGGGAGGTACGGGAACGAACCCAACGCCGGGAGGCACGGGAGCGACTCCAACGCCGGGAGATCCCGGAACGAACCCGACTCCGGGGAAGCCAGGAGGCTCTGATTCAAATGTAACAGGAACACAGCAGGGCGGAGCAGTAACGAATTCTTCCCTCGACTCTGACAAAAAGCCGACAACAGCTGTTCAAACCGGAGATGAGACAAAAATCCTGTTCGGGGGGATGATGGCATTATTGAGTTTTGTTGTAATTGTGTTTGCATGTTTTTCAAAAAGGAGATTCAGAAGAAAGTAGAAGAAATATCCTGCTTTTCCTGTGGGGGGGCTTGCCCCCACAGGAACCACAGCACCATGTAACAATAGTGGCGGCTATCAGTTCTTTCTTTGCTTTCTTCAAGTTCCCTTAAACGGCTTTCATATTTCGCTTTATTACCATATGAGTTTTCCTATTTCTGTACATTTTGTGTTATAATGTTTTATGTGATTTTGTTTCACTCATTTTTCCTTATCAGGGTTCGAAGTATGGGATGACAGCGTGCCGGTGTTGCGATATTGGGTAAAACATTAATTTACGGAGGAAATATTTATGGATAAAATTTGGAACGAGCTGCACCATGCGGCGATGGAGGTTATCAAGCCCCGCAAGGTATCTGATATGATTGAAGCCGGAGGCGTCGCAGCCGCGGTGGAATCCGAATTCGGGAATATTTATGTAGGCGTTTGTGTGGACACAGCTTGCACGCTCGGTGTTTGTGCGGAACGAAACGCTCTGTTCAATATGATTACAAATGGTGAAAATGCAATTCGCCGTGTGCTTGCCGTCAGTAGCGACGGTAAGGCCGTGCCTCCCTGCGGAGCCTGCCGTGAGTTTATGGTTCAGCTTATGCCGGAAAATTATCGTTCGGTGGAAATTATGTTGGATTATGAAAGTGGTAAAGTTGTTACCTTGGGGAGTTTAACTCCTGAGTGGTGGATTTGAGCGAAAAGGAAAAATGAGACAGATAGAAGATAACCCAATCGCTGCAATAGCAGGCAAGTGGTTCACAGCACATTGAATTTTTACAGAAAGGCAGGGGATAACAGTGAACACAAAACAGCATTTATCTAATGGGTATCGTGCGGTAAAGGAAACGCCGGGTTTGTATTCCGCAATGCAGGATTTAAACAGGGCCGCCATAAAACATATTGCCTGCACAATGAAAGCAGGGATGAACCTGAGGGATATCAAGGCGTTGTGCGAAGATTATCTGCTGAAAAATGGCGCGGACTCATTTTGGTACTGGGATGTTGGCGCTTTTGTCTTTGCCGGAGATGAAACTGCTCTATCCGTATCGGGCAGGGATTACACAGCGGCAAATAGAACTATACAGGAAAATGATATTATTACGATTGATTTGAGCCCTCAAAAGGATCACATTTGGGGGGATTATGCAAGAACGCTTGTTATTGAAAATGGCAAAGTATGCGGCAAAATTGACGGAATAAAAAATGAGGAGTGGCGAAGCGGACTTCAAATGGAAGTGTACCTGCATAAAACTTTAATGGATGTGGCAGCGCCGGCGCGAGGCAGGTTGGCAAGACAACGATGCTGAAGCATTTGGCGGCAGAGCAAAGCCGTACTTATGTCTCTATGGACAATGCCATGGCACGAACACTTGCAAAATCTGATCCGATCTTGTTCTTTCAAACCTATAAACCACCGATTATCATTGATGAAATACAGAAAGCGCCGGAGCTGTTTGAACAGATTAAGATTATGTGTGATGAGAGTGAAGAGCGGGGGTTGTTTTGGCTGACCGGATCACAGCAGTACAAAACGATGAAAAACATCCGTGAGACGCTGGCAGGCAGGATTGGAATTCTGGAATTGTACAGCCTTTCGAAAAATGAAGTTGAGGGGCTGTTTTTTCCGAATGAAATGGATTTTTCTCTGTCTTGTTTGCTGGAAAGGCAGCCGCTTGCAAAAAAGAATGACATTATTCAGGTATTTGAACATATCTGGCGCGGGGGCATGCCGGATGTGCTTGCGGCAGACTCGGAGCAGCGGCAGGAATATTTTAATTCCTATATTGAAACTTATCTCATGCGGGATGTTGCTGAAGAAGGGGGGATTACCGATACGGTCCGCTTTTATAAATTCATGAAGGCCTGTGCCGCGTTGGCTGGGGAGCAGGTCAATTACAAGATGTTGGCAGAAGCAGCGGAAATATCTCAGCCGACGGCGAAGGAATGGGTGCGCCTGCTGCAGGGACTGGGGATTATTTATCTGCTGCAGCCATATGCCAATAATGAACTGAAGCGGCTTACCAAAACACCGAAGCTGTATTTTTGTGATACGGGATTGTGTGCTTATCTGTCGATGTGGCTTACCCGGGATACGCTTATGAATGGGGCGGCAAGCGGACATTATTTTGAAAACCATGTGGTGATTGAGCTGCTAAAAAACTTCGCCTATGCGCCCTCGAAGGTAAATCTGACTTATTACCGGGATTCGAATGCAAAAGAGATTGATGTGTTTGTAGAAGAAAATGGCATAATCCATCCGTTGGACATTAAGAAATCCGCCAACCCCGACAGGCGTGAAGTCAGGAAATATCAATTGCTTGACAAAGCAAACCTGGAGAGGGGAAGCGGCGGTATTGTCTGTATGTGCGAAGAAGTGATTCCAATCGATGCCCAAAATTGCTTCATTCCCTGCAATTTAATCTGATTTGGAGTTTGGTGATTGGAAGGGGCCTCATTTTACGATGAATTTTCATCTTCCCTCTTCATCCGCGGCAGATTCCAATGGTGATATGCCGCTAAAAACCGGATCAGCACGACCAGCGCGGAGGATACGACCATAGCCGGGATCTGCCCGAAGCCGCGGTAGATCCAGACGCAGCACAAAGCTCCTGCCACGGATGCGCAGGCATAGATGTGCTTTACAAAAATATAGGGTGGTACGCCTGCCATCACATCCCGAAGAACTCCGCCTCCGACCCCTGTCAGCGTCCCCAGAAATGTCAGGAGAAAGGTATTTTCCAGATATCCGTTGCGGATCCCTGTGGTAACGCCTACCACGGTAAAGATCCCAAGTCCCACCGAGTCCATCACCAGCATGGCTCTGTCATACAATTCCCCAGGCTTCCCCCGGAGCACATTTCTCTTAAAGTACAGCAGAAGAAATACCAGCAGCGACGTAAACACCGCAACCAATACATACACCGGCCGAATCAGCGCCCCCGGCACATTTCCGAGGATCATGTCACGTGTCATTCCGCCGCCCACAGCCGTGACCACGCCCAGGACGCATATCCCGAAAATATCCATTCCGCGGTTGATCCCGACCATGGCTCCGGATGCCGCGAACGCGATGGTGCCGGCCAACTCCATACAAAATACGATGAGTGTCTGAAGATCCCCCATTTGAATTTCCAAGCCTCCTTTGCTCTGCGCCCGGAACAGCTCTCCCGGGTATTAAAAATACAGCCATTTGATTTTCAAATGCTAATATGATACTCACGGCCGATAAGAGCTGCCGTGAGTATCGCGTCAGCCGCGGCCGCAAAGCGGCATATTTCCTTATGCGGCTGTGCGCATCACATTATACTGTGCGGCAGATTTATCTGGCGCTCAGTATAATTCAGTTGAAGTATAATGTCAATAAATTATTTTGATATCCGTGTAATTTCCATAATTCTGAATGAGGTACGAAAGCAGGAATAGCAGGTTTTCCTCCTTCTGAAACTCCCCCTGTCCCTTTCATAACCAGCTCATGCAGAGGGCGCAGGTGGCAGGCAATCTCCTCATCGCAGATCACATTTTCCGAAAATCCCGGAAGCTCCCGTTTCCCTGTGATTTCCCCGGCCAGGTCGAGCATGACCTCCTTCGAAATATTGAAGCCCCGGTAGTCAAACGTCCCTTCATCGCTCTGCACACAGGCATGGCTGTCACCCGGATTGAAAAGCACGATACTGCCTTCCTCAATGGCATATTCCCTGTCACGGCAGGATAGTATGCGCTCTCCTTTCTCCACAAATCCTATGACATAATGCTCATGGAAATGGCCTGGAAACGGCTGCACGATCCCCTCAAAGCGGTATGCCTCCATTCTTAATTCCTCATCATATACCACGGTTCTTACTTCTTTCTTCATGTGGATTTCCTCCGATTGAAAATATTTGAACTTTATCAAAAGCCATTTTACCTCTTATTTTTTCCTATGTCTTGTAAAATATCTTCAATCTTTCTTCAATGGTAATATTAGGAGCTGTCATAAAAGTCAGATCACAGGTTACTGTTCACGGTGCCTTGCACCTTGCTGCAAGGCATCCGGCCAGTAAAGCTGCGGTTTGAGGCATCCAACCCCTCGCCGTAAGGCGACTTTTCAATGGGCTGGATGCGTTACAGTTCGCGGCCGGTTAGGCCGTGAACTGTAACGATCACAGAAAGTTCACAAAAAATATTAGCACTCTCTATTGACGAGCGCTAATATAAGTGCTATAGTACAGATAGAACAAAGGAGAAGGAAAGAAAGGAACCACTTAAAAGTCCCGTTTTCTTCCTGGTATAATCCGCATGAAGCATCTTGATACGAATTATACGAAGCATCCCCGGTTCGAGTTAACAAGTTGTTTTTAATAAGAAAAGGAGCGATGACTTATGATGACACCTAGTATTTTTGGAGAAAACTTATTTGACGATTTATTTGATGGATTTTTTGATTTCCCCGCATATGACGACAGGGCAATGGAGAAGGCACAGAGGAAGCTGTACGGACGCCATGCAATGCATATGATGAAGACAGACGTACAGGAGCATGATGACCATTATGAGGTAGACATTGACCTGCCTGGTTTTCAGAAGGAGGAGCTTTCCCTGGAACTGAAAGACGGATACCTGGTAGTCAGCGCGGCAAAGGGATTCCACAAGGACGAGGAAGATAAGAGTACCGGAAGATTTGTACGCCGGGAGCGGTACGCAGGCAGCATGAGCAGATCCTTCTATGTCGGAGAAGATGTAAAGCAGGAAGACATCCATGCGAAGTATGAGAGCGGGGTACTGAAGCTGGCGATCCCAAAGCCGGAAGAGAAGAAGCCGCAGGTTGAGGAAAAGAAGTACATTGCCATCGAGGGATAATGGCCCCTCTTTTATATAGATAAAATAACAGATATACAACCCGGAGCGCTGGACAGTGCAGAAGCTGTCATGCGCTCCGGGTTTTTGTGATTTGGGGTTACAGTTCACACGTTGTCGTGTACTCGCTGCACAGCATCTTACTTCCCATCAACCGTTGATCCGAAGAAGCATGACCGCTTCATCCACAGGCTTGGTCACAAAGTCGTCCGTTCCCGAGAGAAATCCCTTCATCACATCCTCCGGACGTAAACACCTTTTTTGGATGATACACAATATTTCCCAGCCCTCCGTCCAGGCGTACGCGGTCTTTCACCTTCTTTGCCATGCGCAGGCTTTGGCCCATAAACTCATAAGGCTGCCAGTCATTCGTGCCGGCAAGGATTTCATCGCACACAGAGATGACGCCGTCAAGCACTTTCCTGTCGACCGCAGTCGGACCATGGGAGAGCCATACCGTGTCCCAACTGTTTTCCTGCTTTTTCAATTCCAGCAGGCTTTGGCGATATTCCTCCACGCAGCATGCCTCCTCGTCCCATAGAAACACGGCGTTGTTGCAGGCGTCGCCGAAAAGGATGGTCCGTTCTTCCGCGAGAAGTACACATACCGTCCCATGGGTATGGCCCGGTACATGGAGCATCTTCAGCGTCAACCCGCCCAAATCAAACTCCTGTCCATTTTTTATGGCAAGATACCCTGCCGTACGTTCCGGGACAAAGTTCTTGGGGGATAACTCTTTTCCAGTGATAAAACGCACATAGTCCATTTTCATATCCATCGTGGCATGGTGTTTCACCAGGTCCCAGTCGTCCTCATGCAGCCAGACCTTGTCGAATCCTGCCGCGCCCCCCGCATGGTCGCTGTGTCCATGGGTTAAGATCACTTCCACAGGTTTATCCGTCAGTGCCGCCACATAGGATTTCAAATCTCCCGCCCCGGTAGCAGTGTCGATCAAAACCGCTTTTTCCGCACCCTCAACCAGAAATACCGCCACACCGGATACATCCACGATCTTCGTTGTACTGGGACTGATTTTTTCAGATGTAAAAAATTCCATAACATTCCTCCTCAATGACATGCCCCCTCAATGACATGCCTCCTCACCTTCGTTCGGCGGCATGTCGTCGGAAGCATCTTAAAAACTTTCGCAGTTACTTCCACGTCTTATTGTTCCAATGTTCCGCGGCGCTCCGTCAGTTCTTTCCGTATATCAGGCAGTTTTTTCTCCAGATCGAACAATATACTGGCGATCAAAAGCCCTGCATAGAAGATAAACGGTCCCCAGCGGAAGAAAATATTGATTCCTGAAACAGCCGAATCCGGCTGTACAGCCAGAGCGCCGTCATAGCCCATCGCCGCAATGATAAATCCAAAGAGTGAGGTCAAAAGTCCCTGCCCGATCTTAATACTGAGCGAATTGGCGGAGAACAGCATTGTCTGTACACGCGTACCGCTCTTCCACTCACCATAGTCTACCGTATCTGCGATCATGGCACGGGTAAGCGCCATCGGGAAGGAAAATCCAATCCCACGGATCACCGCTGTGATCAGCAGTCCGTTTACGTTGCCTGCCGGTACAAACAGGAATGCGATCTGGCCGAGGACCATCAAAAGTGTTCCCCCTAAAGCCATACTCTGCTTAGAGTATTTTTTCAGCATGGCAGGCACGATCAGCATAATCACAATTCCCGGCATATTGCAGGCGGCGATAAACGCACCCATCAGTCCCATATTTCCCTCTACGACCCGGAGGTAATAGATAGAAATGGACATGTTCAAATAAAGGACAATGTTGATGCACAAATTGAATACAAGACAGATGATCCAATATTTGTTCGTCACAGCAATCTTCAAGCTGGCCCAAAAGCTCTCCTGGTTCAGTTTCGCAGGCACTTCCACCCGCTCATGGACAAATATCACATTGAGAGCCAAAAAGAATAAACCGATCACTGCGAACACCGCGACAGATTTTACCCACGCCATCCGGCTTGCCTCGCCTCCGAAAAAGTTGACCATAGGCATGATCGCGCTGGCCATGGCGGTCTGTGCGATGGCCGCGAACAGCATTTTGAACACCATCATCTGCGAACGATGCAGCGGGTCATCCGTAACATAGGTCGGCAGCGCGCTGTGTGCGATACCTACGAAGGTAGCGAGCACGGTATTGAACAGGTTGTAGGTGATGAATATGTAGGCCACCCGAATCCCGATGCTGGCATCTGGTACGGTAAACAGCAGCAGCAGTGAAATCGCCAGGGGGATCGACCATTTTACAATGACCGTCATACAGTGGCCCCATTTGCCTGAATGGGTATCGATCCATCGTCCCGCGATCAGATCCGACACACCGTCGAAGATCCGCGAGACCAAAATGACCGTCCCGATGATCGCTGCGTTGACCATAACGACATCCGTATAAAAATACATAATATAGGAGCTAAAGATCGTGAACATGATATTGAGGCCCACATCACCGGACCCATAGATCAGTTTCTCCATCAGAGTAACCTTACCAAACTTCTTTTTATCCATAGTAAATACCTTCCTAATTTCATTTTGACGGAACCGGCTTTCAACGGTGCCGCACATTCTCAAAAACTACTGTTTTGCTGCTTTTCTCTTTTCAAAAAGTAAACCCATGCCGCCGCTAACGGCACAATACACCAGAGATACATATTACTATATCCGGTCACATCGGCAACCACGCCTCCCAACATCGGTCCAAGCGCCTGTCCCAGATCTCCTCCTATATACATCGTGCTGCACGCCACCCCTCTCTTTTCTGCCGGAACGACCCGGATGGCTTCTGTCTGGAGCGCGGGCTGGGACATCCCATGTGAAAATGCCTTTGTCACCGCGGCCGCGATCAGGAACCACTCCGCGTCCGCTCTTCCGACCAGCACAAGTGTCAGCACGCCGCAGAGAAACGCAGGGTAAAGATTCTGCCGCAAAGACATTTGGTTCATCTGCTCTGCCATTAAGATTCTGGCCGCGATCAGGATGACCGCGCTCAACGTGAAATGAACCCCTGCTCCTCCCAGCCCTTTCTCCAATGTCATAGGCAGAAGAAATGCACTGATGATCCCCTGCACCATAGTAAATGCCGCGTTTACTCCGCTGAGTCCGATCAGCTTCGGCTCCACAAGGCCGGAAATCCGGATCCGGTGTTCTCCCTTTTTTCTTTCTTCCGCCTGTGCTTGATACGGGATCAGAAAATTGATCACTCCGGCTGCCGCCAGGATCACCGAAGCGGCCAGCATGCAGATCCGATACCCGAACCTTCCGCTGATCCAGATCCCAAGGCTCGGCCCTGCCGCCATAGATACAACGGACATAATGCTGTAATAGCTGACGCCCTCCGCCATTCTCGATTCCGGCACACATTCGCTCACCAGAACCAGGCTTGCCGTACTCGACACCGCAAACGCCATCCCATGAACGGTACGGAATACAAGGATCACGGGGACGCAGGGAACCACAGAATATACAAATACGGAAAACGCCATAACGACGGTAAATATCCCCATCAAAAGCTTTCGGTTATAACAGTCGGATAGATATCCGCTTGCCGGGCGGGACAGGCAGGACGCGAACGCGAACAGCCCTCCCACGATCCCGCAGATCGAAACTCCCGCGCCCAGCGATTCCATATAGCCTGTCATGACCGGAGCGATCATGTTATAGCTGAGCCAGCTGAAAAAATTGGCAAGGGAGAGAAATACATACGCTCTTCCCCAAAGAGGTTCTTTGTTCACCGTCATATCACAAACTGCTCCATATAGCGCTTGCTCAGCTTCAATGAATCCAGAATCTTTTCGCTGCTTCCTTCAAAGGCTTTGTCCTCTACTTCGATACAGGAATAACCGTCGTAACCGATATCTGTCAGGGCAGACACATATCCTCCCCAGTCTACATCACCGAGTCCCGGCAGCTTGGGTGACATAAAGTCAAGCGGATATGCCATGACCCCGCATTGATCCAGACGGTCCTTGTACACCTTGATATCCTTGTAATGTACATGGAATATCTTACTGCGGAATTCATAAAGCGGCTGTATATAATCGATCATCTGCCATACAAAATGTGACGGGTCATAATTGATTCCCAGGAAATCACTGTCCAGGATCTCAAATACCTTTTTCCAGACAGCAGGCGTCGTCATCAGATTTTGTCCGCCCGGCCACTGATCCCTGCCGAACAGCATCGGGCAGTTTTCGATCGCCACCTTAACCTCCAGTTCTTCTGCCAGCCGGATGATCGGCGGCCATAGTTCTTTTACAAGCTCCAGATTTTCTTCGATGCTCATCGTCTGATCCCTTCCGATAAATGTAGTGACCATTCCGATTCCCAGCTTATGGCTTGCCCGGATCACATGTTCCAGATGGCTGATGATCGCTTTCCGCTTATTCAGATCCGGATCCATTGTATTCGGATAATACGCAAGGGAAGAAATTTCCACCTTCTTTCCTGCACTGTAATCCAAGATATGTTTCGCGTACTTCTCATCCTCCAACACTCGTTCCGCGTCAATATGGCTGACCCCGGCATAACGCCGCTCCGCCTTTTCCTGGGGCCAGCAGGCCACCTCCACGCATGCGAAGCCAAGCTCAGAAGCAGTATCTATCATTTCTTCATAGCTGCTCTGATCCAGGATCGCACTTACAAATCCTAATTTCATAATTCACCTCTTTCTTGTCACTTCTGAGGGCATCCGCCCTTCTTTGCTGCGCTCCGATATTCATTCGAACTCTGGCGTTCTGCCGCATTCCCCGTACTTTTCGATATTCATTCGAAATCTACCGACCTGCCGCATTCTCCGCAATTTTCGATATTCATTCAAAATCTACCGACCTGCCGGACATGGCAGATTCTCTCGCAGCCTCCATAACCTGAAGCACCCGCCTGACTTGTTCCGGTTTTACAGCCATTTCTTCTGTATGGTTTACCACCCCGATCAGGTTTCTGAAAAAGTCATTCCAGTCATTATATGTCAGATCTACCTCAGGCATCTTTTCTGTATGTACCACATCGCTTGCTTTTACAGAAAATGTCCTGGTGGGTCCCGCGTCGATATTTTCCGCCTGTTCCGGAAGCGCCGCGCGGAAGTCCCCCGCCCGGTAGACAGCGCCCTTGTCTGCTTTTATCTGTTCTACAACCAGTGTCCCCAGATCTCCGGACATATACCATCTCGGCATCGGAGCCAGAAGGAACGTACCCAGTTCGATCTCTGCTGTTAATCCGCTCTCGAACCGGAGCAGGATACGGAAATAGTCGTCCACTTCCTGATTGACGGCACATTTCATGTCCGCAAAGATCTGGGTGATCTTTTCCGGCACCAGATCCAGCATCTGGTCAATGAGGTGAACGCCCCAGTCATACAGCATGCCGCCTCCGTACTCTTTAAATTCATGCCAGTCATGCATTCTTCCAAATACACCGTAATGGCTGGATTTGATCATAAATACCTTTCCCAGGGTTCCTTCCATATATGTTTTTTTCGCGATCGCATAGTCTCTGTCCCAGCGCCGGTTCTGGTCTACCGTAAAAAGAACGTTGTTCCTTTTTGCCGCCTGGCTGATCCTGTCAAATTCCTCCACGTTCAATGCACATGGCTTTTCTACGATCAGATTCTTTCCCGCGTCCGCTGCGTCTACCGCGATCTGGCAGTGCAGATGATTCGGCACGCAGATCACGACCCAATCTATTTCATCCTGCTTTAAAAGCTCCTGATAGTCTGTAAAAGTCTTTACATCCTGGGGCGTCTTCTCCAGCTTTGCCGGATCCGTATCGCATACCGCAAGGATTTCAACCTCTTTCAGGGTTCCCGCGTGATTCCGATGCCACTGCCCCATGAAGCCATAGCCAATGATTCCCAGTTTGATACTTTTCATACTCACACACCTTTCTGTTAGGCACTTACGAGCAATTTCTTGCGCAAAATGGCAAAATACTCGTATCGTGCTTTTCTGGTTTATCCAGGTTAGAATCCGTTAAGAATTCACTTTGCAATTTTTCTACAACTCCTTACTGCCACTCGATTCCCTGGAACTGGTGAAAGCCTTCCATACTGCGCCGGATGCTTTCCAGCTCGTCCAGCTTCGTGGCATCCTGTTCCAGTACAATATATTCAATGCTTCCCAATTCCAGCGCCTTGTTGATGATGCTCTGAATGTCCATCTGCCCGTAGCCGATCTCAACAAAGTCTCCGTCCTTTTTATATTTCCCGAATACCTCCCGTGTGATATATGTATCCTCTCCCACGACGTCAAACATATTGACCGGATTCGGCGCGTCTTTCGCGTAGTCCTTCTGGTGCAGCATTTTGATCCGGGTGCCGAACTGGTCCATGATCTGCACCGGATCGTAACCTCCGCGCAGCGTCCAGAACGTATCCAGCTCGAAATTCACATGTGCCGGATCCGTATTTTCCAGGATCCACTCCATCACGGTTTTCCCATGGAATTTCTGGAATTCCTGATAATGGTTATGATAGAGAAATACCATTCCTTCTTTTGCCGCTGCTGCTCCCATTTTTTCATACATTTCTACTTTACGCATCACATCATCGTAATCCTGAAATGTGTCCATCGGATAGACCAGGATATGGTTTCCTATTTTTTGGTTGTACGCCGCGACCCTCTTATAATTTTCTTCTGTAAAAGGAAAGATGTGCGCGCTTATGATGCTGCTTCCACTTTTTTTCAGCAGACCGTTCAGTTCTTCCGCGGATACTCCAAAACCCACTCCGTCATCCTCAAGCGCGTTATGGTTCGCTACCTCCAGATACTTGTACCCCGCCTCTGCAACATCCCCGATCGTTTGCAGCGGATCTTCTTTCATTTTATTTTTTACTGAATAGAGCTGGATTCCTACTTTTAATCCCATTTTGATACCTCCGTTTTTTAATCAAATACGACCGGCTTTCCTTCCCTGGCGGATCTGTAGATCGCGTCCAGGATCCTTGTCACAACAAATGCCTGTTCCGGTTTTACTGTCAGCTCTCCCTTGCCCTCAATTGCGTCTAACCATACCTTGCATTCCATATCTTCTGGGTTGGAGGAATCTCCGTCAAAGAAATCCACGCCTCCGGCACTGGTATCTACATCAATCTTTACCTGCTTTCCGCCCATCACTTTATTCAAATACAATTTCAGATTATCGGAACCGCCTACCCCTGTCAGTTCCGCTCCTGCCTTTGTTCCGCAGAGATATGCGGACGCGCATCGTTCTTCCGTTGAATTCAGAATCCAGGAAGCGTCTAACGTGATCAGAGAACCGTCTTTCATTGTAATAAATCCGAATGCCGCGTCCTCTACTTCAAAGGTTTTAGGATCCCATGTCCCAAGGAAGTTCCCCTGATCTTTCGGCTGGAGTGTCTTTCCCAGCTTATCAAATGTCACACCTGTCACAGAAGCCGGCTCATAGTTATTCATCAGCCACAGAGTCAGATCCAGCGAATGTGTTCCGATATCGATCAGAGGGCCGCCGCCCTGCTGGGACTTGTCTGTAAATACTCCCCAGGTAGGAACGCCTCTTCTGCGCAGCGCATGGGCCTGTGCGTAATAGATCTCTCCTATTTCTCCGTCATCACACAGTCTTTTCATGGTCTGGCTGTCCGCGCGGTATCTGTTCTGATATCCGATCGTAAACATCTTTCCGCTCTTTTTCCATGCGGCCATCATCGTTTCCGCATCCTCCACAGACGCCGCCATCGGCTTTTCGCATAATACATGCTTTCCGGCTTCAAATGCCGCCACACTGATGGGACAGTGAGATACATTTGGAGTCAGGACATAAATGATCTCAATTTCTGTTTCCTTCTCCAGCATTTCATTATAATCTTCATACACTCTGGCTCCCTGCACGCCGAACTCCCTGGCTGCTTCCTCTGCCCTTTCTCTTTTCAGGTCACAGAATGCCTCGATCTCAACACGGTCCGAAGCACGCTTCAGCGCCGGAAAATGTTTTTGATGTGCGATTCCTCCGCATCCTACAATTCCAATTTTGTGCATTTTTAGTTCCTCCTCATTTTTATTCAGTTATATCACGGCCGATAAAATCTGTTGTGTGTATCATATGATACTGTGCGGCAGATTTATCTGACATTCAGCATATCACTGTATGTACATTATATTTTTTCGATCCGTAAATAGCTATTCATGGAATTAACAAGCGATACATATATCTTGCCATTCCATTGACGATGATCATTTTTTTTGGTAAAAAGTAAATATCAGTAAGAGCGATCCTCATTGCCGAAGGCAATTTTCAGGGGATTGCGGGTGTATCTGTGAAGGTGCTGAACAGATACAAATATTCAAAAAACGGAAGGTAATCCATATGCTCTATCAGACACATTTTAAAAATGAACAGTTCCCCTACATTGATACGGTTATGAACGGCAGTCAGTCTTTTTCTCCTCACTGCCACCATGAAATGGAAATTATTTATATCAATAAGGGCGAGTTGAAATTAATTTATGAACAAACCATCTATACTTTAACGGAAGGGATGATCGCAATTATCCCCCCATATATCAACCATGCACTGCCCGCGCCTGAATCCTACTGCGAACGCTTCATTATAGAGACCGACCTGAATCTTACAGTTGGGGAAAAATATACAAATCCAAAGCATAAAGCGAATTACTCCAAATATTTATATAAACGGCATACGATCAGCAGCTATTGGTCGCCTGAGACTTACTCAAAAGTAAAAATGTTGATCTTCAGTATGCATGATGAATATCTGCGTCAGGAAACTGCATGGGAATTTTCCATCAAAACCTTTATGAATCTCCTGCTTTTGGTTGCTATACGGTCTTTTCCGGAGCAGGAAAATAATTCTGAAAACAGCGAAGCCGTGCAAAAGCTGCGTCAGGCGATAGAATACGTGGCTTTAAATTATCGCTCTCACGTTTCGCTTCAGGAGTGCGCAGATCTCTGCGGATTTCACTCCACCTATTTTTCTAAATATTTCAAAAAGCATATGGGGATCACCTTTCAGGCTTATGTAAAAAATACGCGGATCGAGCATGCAAAATGGCTGCTTACAGTAAGCAGCCATTCTATCACAGAGATTGCTTTAACAAGCGGTTTCTCGGATATGCGTGTATTTAATAAACTTTTTAAACAGGAAACAGGGATGTCAGCTTCAGATTATAGAAAGGCTGTGTCATCGGATACCGATGCTGCAATGTAAGGCTAATCCTTTTTCAACTGATATAAGGAAGACGACGTTTACATTTTTTTAGGATTGTTGAACAGCCGATTTTATGTTATTCTGTTTGAAAGTCAGAATCTCGTTGGAAGTAAAAAACATTGCTGAATATATATTTCGGATATGATACAGGCATCAAAAGTTCATGTCCGCGAGGGAAGGAGCTGATGACATGGGAAAACGATTTAATGTTACCGGCGTATGTATACCAAAAATACATTATATGGAAAAACAACGACTCTTAAGTGTCTGAAAAATATGTTATCAGATGATTACATCGTGATATCCATCAGCTTTGAAGGAATGAGCCGGGAAGCCTTTTCAGATGAAAATACATTCAGCAGATATTTCCTGCGGTTACTATATCATGCATTAAAATATGGCGGGCAGACCGGAAGTTCCAAAATAGCAGAAGAGTGTAAAAAGAAAGCGGAAGAGGAGCATTGTTTGATGTCTTTTTGGGAACTATCGGATTTTATATCAAAACTGTGTGCCCGGGCGGATCAACCATTGGTTTTGATGATCGATGAAGTGGATCAGGCCGGAACTCATGAGATTTTTCTGAATTTTCTTGGCCTGCTGAGGAGTAAATATCTGAGCAGAACTGAGATTCCCAGACTTATCTATGATTATACGTCCGGCTATCCGTATCTGGTATCCCGAATCTGTAAGCTGACGGACGAGGTGGTTTCGCGAAAGCCGGAATTTTCTGCAAAAATGCCGTGGACGCGGGATGGAATCATGGACGCGGTCGGAATGCTGCTTCGCAAACCAAATACATTGTTTGATGATATGATCAAGCACCTTGCCGAGTACCCGGAATTAAACACGATCCTTCCCAATATTCTGTTCAATGGTGCTGAATATACATTTTATGCATACAATACCGCAATGAATATCGGTGTAATGTTCGGATTCCTGAGGGAATCGGAGGGAAAGGCCGTGGTTGCCAACCGCATCTTTGAAATGCATCTCTATCAGTACTATCTCTCGGAAGAAATGGTGAAGGCGGATCATCCTTTTTTCCCGACGGGATATAACAGTCAGTTTAGGAGTTGTAGGAAAATAACTGACACATCTTGACTTGTCTATTACTCCGGCTGCACAGGTCAAAAAGCCTCGAGAAGAGAGAAGTTCATCTTCAGGGAAAACGTCTGATTGAGATAACCGTATAATGCCAAGTATGAAATAAATTTTGCTATTTTGCGTTGTCGGAAATGAAATTTGAAGATATAATAAAGGAAAAGATATCTTCTCCTGAAAAGGGAGAGGGATATCCACGAAAGGATAAAAGAGAATATGCAGAAAAAGACGCCTGATTACGATAACGTCTTTAAGACGATGAAGATTAGACACAAAAGGCTGTTTATCTCCGTGATCAATGATACGTTTGGCAAAAATTATTCTATGGATGCAAAGATAGAAACGTTACCTTCCGAAGGATATCTGACCGAAAGTGAAACTGTGGATGGAAGCAAGGAGATTGAGGAACAGATATCGGATTTTGTCATCAAGATTGAAAACGAGATCTATCTCTTGGAATGTCAGAGCTATGATGACGGTTCCATGGCCATCAGAATTGCAGAGTACGCATTTATCGTTGCCAGACAGTTTGCAACATGGGATATCGGCCGTGCGGTCATTCCCATGCCGAGATTTTCGGTGATTTATGTCAAGAGAACAGAAAAAACACCAAAAATCACTTTGATTACCTTTACATTTCCGGACGGACAGAAAGTGAACTATGAATCCGAAAATGTAATTCTTGAAGAATTTACAAAAGAAGACATTGTTGAAAAAAGATTATTTCCTTATATTCCCTTTTATATTGCAAGGTATGAAAAGGAGATTACTTCCGGAGACAGCATAGAAAATGCAGTCAGGGATCTGGCATATTTCAGAAATGAAATGCTTCGTCTGCATAAAGAGAGTGAATTATCAGATGATGAACTGATTGACCTTATGGGTTTTGTAAATACGATTATTACCCATATCACAAACGGAAATCAACATGAAGAAAGGCTGGTGAATATCATGGGCGGAACTATAATTGAAACAGAATCTGAAAAGCTAATCCGTAAAGGAAAAGTTGAGGGAAAAGCTGAAGAGATTATAGAAATGGGGCAGGAGTTTGGCTTGAAAGATGCAGAGATTTTGAAAAGGCTCCAGGAAAAGACAGGCCTTTCTCCGGAAGCCGCTGCCGCTTACTTGAAGCAGTATGAAAAACATTCTGGTATTCCTTCACAGACTCAGAAATGATGTTTTTTCCGATATTGTGTCGGTGGGCTTCCAACGATTCTTTTGAATACCGTTATAAAGTTAGGCACTTAATAGCGAAATCTTGCGAAAAATGGCAAATTTTTTCGTTTCGTGCTTTTCTGGTTTATCCAGGTTAGGGGAAGGAACTGTGCATTATGGAAACACATCATATCTCGCTTTTTCCACAGGAACATTTTTTGGACATCCGGCCCTATCAGTATGGGTGGGAAGAATGTGAACCGCTCCATTCCTTCGGCCCTTTTGTCCGCAATCACTATTTGTTTCACTATATTATCAGTGGGAAGGGAATGTTATACTCTCACGCTGCCAACGGTGAGATACATGAATACGATCTGGAAGCAAACCAGGGGTTCCTGATCTGTCCCGGGCAGATCAACTTATATACTGCGGATGAAAAAGAACCGTGGAAATATGTCTGGATCGAGTTTGACGGAATGCATGCGGAAGAATGTCTGCTCCAGGCAGGTCTGGAACAGGATCAGCCCATTTACCGGCCGCGGAGTATAGAAGAGGGAGAGAAGCTGCGGGAGCGGATGGTCTACTTTTATGAAAATTCCATGAGATCGCCTATTCATCTGGTAGGATGCCTGTATCTGTTTTTGGACGAACTCATCGAGTTTTCCAGCAGCCGGCAGAGTATCGCAGAAAAAAAGCAGCGGGACTTTTACATCAATGAGGCGGTAGTCTATATCCAGCAGAACTGCAACCGCGAGCTCACGGTCGATGAGGTGGCTGATTTCTGCAAGCTGAACCGCAACTATTTCAGCCGGAAATTTAAAAAGGCGATGGGCTGTACTCCGCAGGAGTTTTTAATCCGCCAGCGCCTGACGAATGCGGCTGAATTGATGCGTCTCACCGATCTTCCCATCAAAACAGTAGCTGCCCGGTGCGGCTACTCCAACCAGTTTCATTTTTCGCAGGCTTTTAAGAAACACTATGGCCTGCCGCCCCAGGAGTGGAGAAAGCAGAATCACTCCGGCAGGGAGTTGTAATGTACTCGGACAATTATAAGACAACAGAGTCGATTATTTTGTTCATTTGTGGGCATAATGGAAATATCAGGTCAAATCGGGTCAAAATTAGGTCAAGATCGTGTCAATCCGGTCATCTATATTGACACGATTGACCTGATTTGATATAATATGCCCGATAAACGAAAGTAAGGAGTTGTAGAAAAATAAGTGATACAGATTGCGCAGGATATTTCTTCGGATGTGCAGGTCAAAAAACGTAGGCGTAGCGGGCTGCGTCGAGGCTTTTTGACCTGTGCAGCCGGAGAAATAGACAAGCCAAGATGTGTCAGTTATTTTCCTACAACTCCTAAGCAGGGAGATGGAGTCATGTTTTTTCAGGAAAGTGAAACCGTAGAGCTGAAGGAAGTAGTTGTAGACGATATAAAAAAGGAAATCATTGCCTTTGCCAACGGTGACGGCGGCAAACTGTATATTGGCGTTCGGGATGACGGTACAGTGGTCGGACTTGATGATCCTGACGGCGTTTCTTTGCAGATCAGCAATATGGTAAGAGATGCTATTAAGCCCGATGTGACGATGTTCCTGCATTATAGAACAATAAAGGAAGATGAAAAAGAAATTGTCGCGGTAGATATTCAGCGCGGAACAGACCGGCCTTATTATCTTGCAAAAAAGGGGATGCGTCCGGAGGGTGTATATGTCAGACAGGGATTTTCTTCTGTTCCTGCTACTGACACGGCAATCCGCCGTATGATCAAGGAAACGGATGGAGACCGCTTTGAGGCTATGCGCTGCTTAAATCAGGAACTCACATTTGAAACCGCGAAAAAAGAATTTGCGCTTCGGGAAGTGGAGTTTGGGCCGCAGCAAATGCGCACTTTGAAGCTGACCGACCGGGATAATCTCTACAGCAACTTGGGGCTGCTTCTGTCCGACCAATGTGTCCATACGATTAAAGTCGCTGTTTTTCAGGGAACGGATCAAACAATTTTTAAGGACCGGCGGGAATTTACCGGGTCACTGATGCAACAAATGAATGAAGTCTATGATTTTATCGACTTCCGCAATCAAACCCGCGCAACCATAGAAAAACTGTTGAGAATTGATGTCAAAGACTATCCGGAAATTGCCGTCAGGGAGGCACTGCTGAATCTGCTGGTTCACCGCGATTATTCTTTTAGTGCCAGTGCATTTATCAGCATTTATGCTGACCGGATTGAATTTGTATCCATTGGCGGATTGATGCCGGGAATTGACCTGGAAGATATTATGGCAGGTATTTCCGTATGCAGAAATCAGGACCTTGCGAATGTGTTCTACCGGCTGCACTTAATTGAGGCTTACGGTACCGGAATAGGCAAGATTATGAAGGCATACGAGAGTCTGGAAGAAAAGCCTTTGATTGAAACAACCAAAAATACTTTTAAGATTATATTGCCTAATATTAACGCAAAGTATGAAAGTAATCTTTCAGGATCGTTTGTGCCGGGGATCGGCATGGCCACAAAATATGAAACAAGAAAGGCTTTGGCACTGACAGCAGAATTCATAACAAATTCTGCTGCCAGGACTGAAAAAAGTCTGAGCAGTGAAGAAAAAGTGTTGGAATATGCCCGGTCTCACGGCGCTGTTACAAGAAATGATGTAATCACATTGCTTGGAGTGAGTACATCTACTGCTTCCAGAGTCATTAGGAAAATGGTAAAAAGCAACTTGCTAAAGAAAAATGGAAAAGCAAGAAACACCAATTACACGGTTATAAAATAATAATGCTGCTCTGCCAAAAGCAGGACACGGGAGAGTTTCCCCAAAATGGTGTGCAAAGAACATAACACCCCGGGCTTTATTCCACCGCCTTCAGAAAAATCTGAAAAGCAAGGTAATCGCCCTGCATCTGCGGAAGGGGATATCCGGCATTCATCAGGGAGGCTCCGCTGTAAAGAGCATCATCGAGGTCTGTCTGGTATTGGAACGCGGGATTCAGCCCCTTGAGCCGCAGGGTGTAAAAAGGCGGCGCGGCGTTGGTACAGCCCTGTACCACGCTGACGAGTGCCTGGCGCCTGTCAGGGGATACCTGCTCCCAGGCCGTATAAGTACTGTCTGAAAAGGGGCTGCTGAGACGATAATAATCTCCATTATGGATCAGGTCAGAGTAAGCCTTGTATCGTTCTACCTGACAACGAATCTTTCTTTTTTCCTCCGCAGTACACTTTCCCAGATCCATCTCATAACCGAAAGCGCCGCTCATGGCCGTGATCCCCCGCGTCTCCAGAGGGGTAATTCGTCCGTTCTGCTCATTGGGAACTGCTGATACATGAGCCCCCATGGTACAGACCGGATAGCAGAAGGAGGTGCCGTACTGGATCCGCAGGCGGTCGATCGCGTCCGTATCGTCGCTGCACCAGATCTGGGGTGTGTAATAGAGCATCCCGCCGTCAAACCGCCCTCCGCCTCCGCAGCAGCCTTCAATGAGAATGTGAGGATAATCACGGTGCAGGCGTTCCAGAAGATCGTAAACGCCAAGGACATACCGGTGAAAGACCTCACCCTGGCGATGTGCCGGCAGACTGGCTGACCAGACATCGGTCAGGCTGCGGTTCATATCCCACTTGAGGTAGGAGATATCCGCACTGGAAAGGATTTTTTTCATCTGATCATAGATAGAATCTCGTACATCCCTGCGGGAGAAGTCCAACACCAGCTGGCCCCGGCCCCTGGAAGGAGAACGCCCCGGAACATGCAGCACCCAGTCCGGGTGGGCACGATAAAGACTGCTGTCCTCGTTTACCATTTCCGGCTCCATCCAAATGCCGAACTTCATCCCCAGCTCCTGGATACGCGGAACCAAAGCCTCCAGCCCGCCGGGCAGCTTTTCCAGATTTACCTGCCAGTCGCCCAGGCCGCGGTTGTCATCATTCCGGGATCCGAACCAGCCATCGTCCATCACAAATAATTCAATTCCAAGAGCCGCCGCTTCCCTGGCGATTTCCACCAGCCGGTCCGCAGTAAAATCAAAGTAAGTAGCCTCCCAGTTGTTCACCAGAATCGGTTTGCGCCGGCCGGAATAAGGATCACGAAGAAGATGCTTCCGGATTGCCCTGTGATACTGACGGCTCATTTCTCCAAACCCGTTTGGAGAGCAGACCAGCGCCGCCTCCGGAGCAGTGAATGTCCCGCCCGGCTCCAGTGTCCAGCAGAAATGATAGGGGTGGATTCCCATGACCAGGCGGCTGTTTTCATATTGGCTGCATTCCGCGGCCGCCTCAAAGTTACCGCTGTATAAGAGCATAGCGCCGTAGCATATCCCTGTATCTTCGTCGGCATCCCTGCCGCATAGCATCACAAAAGGATTGTGCTGATGGCTGGATATCCCGCGTACACTGCCCACACTCTGTATTCCGGGCCGCAGCGATCCCCGGTCCGGGCAGCGCTCCGTCAGATGATGCCCGTTGAAGGTGATCATATCCAGATCAGACTGGAGAAAATCCAGACAAAGGGAGGCGCACCGGCATAAGCGTACCGTCTCGGCCCCGTGGTTGACGACCCGGACAGCTCTGGTGATGAGGTCGAAGCTCTCAAATACTCCGTAATACAGTTCCACCGTCACCTGGGCAGCAGAATCCTTCAGAAATATTACCAGCGTTTCCGCCTCGTCTTCCCCACCGTGAAAGCCAGGCAGGCCCTCCGGCGTGGTTTTCCCCTTTTCCAGGTGAAAGCCCGCATAACGCAGATCCGCCGTATGACTGCCGCCTGGCAGCTCCAATTCAATAGAAGGCAGGCGGAAATCTCCCACACCGCAGGTCGAATACTCCTGCGGCATGACATCCAGTGAATAGTCCCGGCTTCTCCCCGCCTCGTTGGGATTGGGAGAAAAGCTGCGGTTCCCGCACTGGATCAGCCCGGACAGGTCGAAGTGATCGATCCTGGAGCCGTAGTAGGTATGCAGGAGTACATTGTATTGGTCAGCCTTCATCTGGTATGTGGTATTTTGAGTATGAAGTGTAAAAATTTTATGTTCTCGATCAAGCACGATCATGGATATACCCCCTTGTAAATGATTTGGAGAAACAGCCCCGGAATTTTATATACCGGGACTGCTCCCAAAAATAAAATATGATTTCTTTATTTCCCGCCGGTGCCGGCAATCCCTTCCACAAATTGACGCTGGAAGATCAGGTACAGTACTACCATCGGCAGCATGGCCAGCAGGGAACCTGCCATCAGCACGGGGAAGTTGGTGGTGAACTGCCCGCGCAGGGTGGACAGGCCGGAGGACAGCGTCATCATTTTCAGATCCGAATTGACCACCAGCGGCCACATCAGGTCGCCGTATGCGAATACGGCAGTAAAGATCGTCAGGGCGGCTACGGAGGTTCCCGTCAGCGGAAACATAATCTTATAAAATGTCTGCCACTGATTGCAGCCGTCTAAATAGGCAGCCTCTCCCACTTCATCCGGAATACTCATATAGGACTGGCGCAGGAAAAACACACCGAAGGCGCTGACCAGCCCGGGAAAAACCAGGGCGAAAATGGTATTGGCCATTCCCATTTTCGCAACCATCTGATACTGCGGGATAATAAAAATCTGGCTTGGCAGGGACATCTGGATCAGCACGATGCCGAACAGCAGATTCTTGCCCCTGAATTTTAATTTGGCAAATGCGTAACCCGCCATAGAGCTGAACAGGACCGCACAGACCACACGGAAGAACACCATCAGCGCAGTATTCCAGTACAGGTTGGCAAAAGGCAGGCTGGCAATGGCTTCCTTAAAGTTATCCAGCATGAACTGCTTTGGCAAAATGGACGGCGGAATCTGCATGCTCTCCGGAACCGTCTTGGAGCTGGTAAGGATCATCCATACAAATGGGAAGATCATAATGACAGCGCCCAGGATCAGGAAAAAATATGTAAGGAACTTGTTGATCATGTAGGAACGTCTCAACGAATTTGTTTTTTTCATTCCGATACCTCCTAATTTTATTGTAGCGCCCTCTCACATTCGTTCGAGAGCAAGTCGTCGGAAGGCATTAAAAAAATGCTTCGCATTTGCCTTCCTCCTTAATTAAGGTAGCGCCCCCTCACATTCGTTCGAGGGCAAGTCGTCGGAAGGCATAAAAAAATGCTTCGCATTTGCCTTCCTCCTTAATTAAGGTAGCGCCCCCTCACATTCGTTCGAGGGCAAGTCGTCGGAAGGCATTAAAAAAATGCTTCGCATTTGCCTTCCTCCTCTAAATATCGTATGTAACCCATTTCTTTTGGCCCTGGAATTGTACCAGAGTTACGAGAAGGATCAAACCGACGGTCCAGATAACGATCGCAGAACCGTAACCGCGGTCGCCGGCGACGAAAGAGGAACGATAGAACAGGTACATCAGACTCTGCATGTCGGTCAGCGCCGGATTGGTCTCGTCCGCCATCATGTAAATGAGGTCATAAATCTTCATGGAAGCCATCAGGCGCATGATCAGAACCGAGAACAATGTTGGGGAGACCATGGGCAGGGTGATCGTAAAGAACTGCTGAATCTTTCCCGCGCCGTCAATGCTGTTGGCCTCATAGAGCGTCTGCGGAATGTTCTGCAGTCCGGCCAGCAGAAGCACCGCGTCATAACCGATGCTGCTCCAGACAGATACGATGGCAACCGCCAGCACAGCTGTCTTTGGATCAGTGATCCACTGGATTTTGGTGCCAAGAAGCTGATTGAGGATGCCGTACTCTCCGTTAAAGATCCAGCGCCACACCATGGCAATGGCTGCCGGGGCACAGACCAGCGGCAGGAAAAAGATAGTGCGGAAGCCGCCTTTGAACCGCACTTTTGCGTTCAGCAGCATGGCGATCAATAAAGCCAGGGCGATCCCCACAGGTACGGTCAGGATACAAAAGTAAACCGTATTCCAGGTAGCCTTCCAGAACTCGGCGTTTCGGAACATGTTCACATAGTTCTGCAGGCCGATAAATTTGTAATGGCCAAAGCCCTGATGCTCACAGAAGCTGGCATACAGCGTCTGTACAAAGGGCCACAGGTTTAAAACAACCAGGCCGATGATGGTAGGCGCTACCATAAACCATCCCCAGTTCTCTTCCCGCCGGGCAGCGGCAGATAATTTTTTATTCATATTCGCCTTCCTCCTAATTATCTTCTAATTTTTTGGCGGTTTCTGTGTTTACAATACGCTCCATATTTTCCAGGCCGGTCATCAGGTCCTGTCCGCCGGCATAGACGTCGGTCAGTTCATCCAGCACCTGGCTCTTCCACTTGGGGCTGGCGGAATTATAAACAGCCTGTACCGCATAGTCGAACTGGTCAAAGATGACGTCTAGATTCAGCGTTTCATCGTAAGATTCAAAGGCAGAGCGCCAGGTTTCCTCACAGCCGATATAAGCGGGGATCGCCGCGCCGTTCTCACCCTGGATACGCTGGGCCTCCTCGGTGCCGAAATATTTGATTACATCCAGAGCAATATCGCGATTTTTCCCATGGGCCGCGGTAGAATAGCACAGGCCGTTGGACATGGTAGCACGCCCGTCCTGATCCAGGCTTTCACTGTCCTCGATTGGATCCGCACACTTAGGCAGCTTGGCCAGATCCCATTTGCCGCGCATATCGGGGTAGTTCTCCATCAGCTGCGGCAGGTTCCAGTTGCCCTCCAGATACATGGCGCCTGCTTCGGAGAAGAAAGCAGTGCCGGGTGCGGTTTCGGTAAAATAGGTCTGATCAGGGCACCAGTCCTCTTTCTGCATGTTCACATAGAATTCCATACCTTTGACAGAACCGGGATTGGTGTAGCCGGCCTGTGTACGGTCCGCGGTAAGGATATGGCCGCCGGCCTGATAAACGAAACACCAGTAGCCAAGCTGATCGTCATTATAGGCCATGAACCCATATTTGCCGGTGGCGTCGTAAATCTTTTGGGAAGCATCTGCCAGATCTTCCCAGGTCCAGTCATCGGTAGGATAAGGAACTCCTGCGGCGTCAAACATTTCCTTGTTGTACACCAGCATGCCGTTATCCTTGTCTTTGGGCACGCCATAGAGATGTCCGTCGCTGCCGCTTGCGTTGCGGCGGGAAATCTCGGAAAAATGTTTTTCATAGTAATCAGGCTCTACATCATCGTAGAGATCGGTCACATCGGCCAACATGCCAAAATCAGCATAGTACAGCAGTTGATTGGTGTGCATCCAGAAAATATCCGGCATGGTATTGCTCTCGGCAGAAGCCTCCAGCTTCGTCCAGTATTCGCTCCAACTGGTAGCCTGTACTTCGATGACTACATCCGGATGCTGAGCAGTATAAGCATCGCACATCGCCTGCATCCCGGGACGCTGATAGACATCCCAGATCTGGAAGGTGAGATGGGTCTTACCGTCTGCGGAGCCGCCGCAGCCGGTGAGAGACAGCAGAAGGAACAGCATCAGGGCTGTCACTTTTATATGGGATAATTTTATCATAACTCCACTCCTTTACATGATATCGTATTCCTTTGCACGGCCGTGTGTATAGAATTATAGTAAAAGAGCACCCTGCTGTAAATGAAGCAGTGTGCTTAACATATATCATGATTTGACAAAAGTCACATTTTTATATAAAAATGCTACATTTATGTATATTTCAAAAAATCTTGTGAAAACTGCAAAAAATATTGCGTTTGTTTTTGTGGAAAATAGCCAAAATAGATTGAATTGCAGGAAAAAATGTTACAGTTCACTCCGCGCCATTCGCAAAACGCATCTTCGATGCTTTTTCGCAATAGAATATCTGGAAGCTGCTTTTATCATAAGTAAGGCAAATCGTTATAATGTAAAGGGCAGAAAATACATCGGCACCCCATTAAAATATTATTTTGAAGATGTAGGGCTTCGGAATGCAAGACTGGGGTTCCGGCAGATTGAGGAAACGCACCTGATGGAAAATATTTCTCTTCTCCAGGTGAGAGACTCTTTTAAAAAGATCATTGTGGTGAAGGATGTGGTAAATGTGACAAGGGATGAACATGGGATCACGACAATGAGCGTCTATGATTTTCTGCTGAAAGTGAACAGTCTGGAGCTTTAGGAGAGCCAATCAATATTCTGGCGGCAGGGTATGCGGACCAAAGCGGAGCGTAGACATTCAAAATGCGGCCTGAGTTACAGGTCACGCCTGGTGAAGGTGTGACCTGTAACAACAAGAGTGATAACAGGTTATTGAATAGCTTGAAACAATACTAAATCTGATGTATACTACGAAATATTAGACAAAGGGAGTGATTGAAAATGACAGGTACATTAATAGCCGCAATTATTACGATTACATTAGCTTTAGTTTTTTACACAATCGGCGTCTGGTCGGAGCATCGGAGCAAAAGGCTGAAGGCCATTCATCTGGCTTTTTTCTGGTTTGGGCTTTGTATGGATACAACGGGAACCCTTTTGATGGGACGGATCGCAGAGCAGTCTGTGTTTTCAGGAAAATTATCATTACATGGTATAACGGGCGCGCTGGCCATTATTTTAATGATCGTGCATGCAATATGGGCTACGATCGTTCTGGCAAGGAATAATGAAGCTTCGGCAAAGAATTTTCACAGGTTCAGTATTGCTGTCTGGGCAATCTGGCTTGTTCCGTACATTCTGGGAATGGTAATAGGAATGAGACAATAAGGAATCAGCATGGTGGCTGGTCAGAGGGCGGCAGGTAATATGAGATAACAACAGGAGAAGTTCGAATGAATAAAAGAATTGTTTCCATCATTCAGGAATTGAGTAAACCGGAGCGGTGTATCCATATCTCGGGGCTGGCGGAAAAGTATACGGTGTCGGAACGAACCGTGCGCAATGATTTGAACGCGATTAATGACATTCTGAAAAAGCACGGACTTACTGTTGTGAAATTGGAAAAGGGCGGGCGGATTGTCAGGGACGAGCAATTTCCGGAGATACTTGATTTTATAGATGAAAAGGATTTTTACGCGTATAAGCTCTCAAAAGAGGAACGGAAGAAAATTGCTTCCGTATTGCTGATCAGTTCTCTCGGTTTTATCACGCTTTCGGAGATTGCTGATTATATGGCGGTCAGCCGGGCGACGGTAATCAACGATCTTGAGGAAATTAAGAGCTATATAAAAAAGGGAAACCTGGAGGTGCATTCGCATCCGAATAAAGGCTTGCGGGTAGAGGGAACAGAAAGTGACAAGAGAGTTTTTTTGGTGCGGTTATTGAACTACAATCCTGAGATGGCGGACGAAGACGTGGTCAGGAAGCAGATTGCGGTGGAGGAAGAGACAAGAGCGGTTCTGCATAAGATTTTGCAGGAGCAGGAGCATGTCCATGAAAGCTTTCTCAACGACTCTTCTTTTCAGAAAATCGTAATCTACCTGGGAATTATGGTCAGCCGTATGCAGCAGGGAGAATATATTGAAGTCAGGGAAAAGAAGCAAAACAGCAAATACGCGATGGCACATGACGTGACGAAATACATAGGGCAATACTGCCATATGAATATCACGGAAGATGAGACACTGTTTCTAAGTGAAATCTTAGCTTCCGGGCGTTATATGAAACAGAAGGATTTTGAAAAGGATTCTGTGAAGATCCAAATGACGGTCAGAAGGTTTATTGAAGCTGTTTCGGAGGAATTGGGAATCAATTTAAACAGGGATTATGATTTCTTCGAAAATCTTTCGAACCATTTGGATAGCTCTTTGTCTGCGGCGCATGCAGACTTTGAGAGAAATCCGGTCATTGAAAAAGTGGCGGAGGAAAATCAGGACGTCAGGCGCGCGGTCAGGAAGCATGCTTCTATTATCCGGCAGCATGCGGGCAGAGAGCTTACGGAGACGGAGCTTGGATATATTACGGTTCACGTGTGCGCCGCGATTGAGAGGAAGAAAAATAAGGAAATAGCCTTCCATGTGATTGTCGCCTGCCACGCCGGAATCGGGACATCCTATCTTTTACAGGAAAAATTGAAAAAGCATTTTAATTTTCAGATTATTGATATTGTGTCCTCTCATGAAGCACGGAGCCTGAAGAAAGGGCAGGCAGACTTTGTCATTTCTACGGTGCCGCTTAAAGAATGCGGAATGGAACATATTACGGTGTCTCCGCTTTTAAAGGATGAGGACTATATACGGATTGGCAATATGGTTGACCGTTTGAGGGAAAACAGAAATCTTCCTTCAAGGGATAAAGGAAGGAAAAAGACGGCGAAGGAACTGATGGGGAAAATCGCGCCTCTGATTTATGACAGAGCTGCGGGAGAAGCACAGGAGCTTGTCCGGGAGATTGGAAGGGTTGTGACGGAATATTTTCAGGAATCATCTAAAGCCGATGATGAAATATACGCTCCCTGCCTGTATCAGATGCTTGTGCCGTCCCGTATCAAACTCGATGTAGAATGCAGAGACTGGCGGGAAGCGGTGCGTGAATCGGCGAGGGAGTTGCTGACGGCAGACGTTATCGAGGAACGTTATGTAGATGCGATGATTCGGAATATTGAAGAAAACGGACCCTATATCGTACTTTCCAAAGGCTTTGCATTGCCTCATGAAGGGGTTGATCAGGGGACAAGACGGTTAGGGATGAGTTTTATCCGTTTGCTGCGGCCTGTCGAGTTTGACGCGGAGGAAAGAGATCCGGTGGAGTTTGTGTGCTGCTTAAGCGCGGTGGATCATAAGACGCATTTGAAAGCATTTTTCCATCTGGTAAATATGCTGAAAAGGGACGATTTTAAGGAGGAACTTCGGAAATGCCGGATGCCGGAGGAGGTAACGGAAACAATAAGGCAGTATGAAGCTCTGGTCATGGAAGAGTAAAGGCAGGCAGCAGCACATGAACCATTTGCCGTGGAAGGTGACTGCAAGGGAGAGAAGAAAGATGCTTTGGGAGGAATTGAAGGAGTCCTTAATTTTTCTTCACGGGGAAGAAACGTGTGAGGAAGAGATATTGAAAAAAATGGGACACACGATGATCTGTGAGGGATATGCCAGGGATACTTATGTTCAGGCTTTGCTACGGAGAGAAAAAAATTTTCCTACAGGGCTTGACATACATGGGATTGGTGTTGCCATCCCCCACACGGAGCCGTGCCATGTGAAAAAGGAAGGGGTGGCGCTTGCGGTCCTGAAAGAGCCGGTTATATTCCGGCATATGGAAGATGAAGGGCTGCCGGTAGCGGTGCGCCTGATCTTTATGCTGGCAGTATTGAACCCGGAGGCTCACCTGAAGCGTCTGCAATGTGTATTAAATATTATACAGGATGCACGGGTGCTCGGGCAGCTGCTGGCAGCGGAGGGGCAAAAGGATATCATCCGCATTATTAAAACCAAGGAGGAAATGCTGTGAAGAAGAAAGTGATTGTAGCATGCGGGGGCGCGGTTGCGACATCCACGATAGCGGCAAGTAAGATTATGGAATTGTGCAGAGAGCATCGCATTGAGGTTGAGATTTGTCAGATCCGTATTTCAGAGATCGAGTCCCATCTGGACGGCGCCAGCCTGATTGTCACGACCACAAAGATCAAAAGGGACTATGGTGTGCCGTATGTATCCGGGATTTCTTTTATATCCGGGATCGGAGAGGAGCAGACCAGGGAGGCGATTCTGACAATTTTAAAAAAGTGAGGGAACTGCCATGGCCAGGGAAATGATTCGTGTGATTCTGAATATGGGTGCATCGTCGCTGCTTCCGCTGACGGTGATCCTTCTGAGCATCTGCCTCGGCATAAAGGTGGGAAAGGCAGTATATTCAGGCCTGATGATCGGCGCCGGTTTTGCCGGAATCGGCCTGATTGTGGATATGATGAACAGGGATCTGGGGACAGCGGCTCAGGCGATGTCGGAGCGGTTTGGACTGACTTTGAATATTGTAGACGTGGGCTGGCAGGGAGCGGCGCCGATGGCGTGGGCCTCCGGGATCGCTGCTGCCGCAATTCCTACGGCGGTGATTGTGAATGTATTCATGCTCTGGTGCGGGCTGACGAAGACGGTAAATATTGACATCTGGAATATCTGGCATATGGCTTTTACAGGAGCGCTCAGCATTGCGGCAACAGGCAGGCTGTGGGCCGGATTTTTAGGTGTGGCCGTTCATGCGGCCGTGGTATTTAAAATGGGTGATTTGTGGGCGCCGTGGATTGGCGGGTATTTTGAGCTTACGGGACTTACGGTTCCTCATGGAACTTCGGCGTACATGGCGCCGGTCGCATGTCTGGTTGACTTGATTCTTGAGAAGATTCCGGGAATCAACCGAATCAATTTTTCCATTGATACACTGCAGGAGAGGGCGGGGATACTGGCGGAACCTGCCGTGGTTGGAGGCATCATGGGAGGCGGAGTCGGGCTTTTGGCTGGATACGGGCCGGACAGGGCATTTCCGCTGGGGGTGCAGATGGCGGCGGTCATGGTGCTGATGCCCCGGATTGTAAAGTGTATCATGGAAGGTCTTATGCCATTGTCCGAAAGCATGAAGAAGATTTTGTCAAAGCGTTTCGGTGACGGGAGGTTTTATATCGCAGTTGACCCGGCTGTTCTGTTAGGAGATTCGCAGGTGGTTACCGCAGGGCTTATTTTTATTCCGCTGACGTTGTTGATCGCCATGCTTCAGCCCGGGAATCATGTGCTGCCCTTTGGCGATCTGGCGACAATCAGTTTTTTTATAGCAATTGCGGTTGCCATTCATGAAGGAAATTTATTTCGGATTTTGATTTCCGGAAGTGTCATTATGTACATGACTTTATGGATATCAAATCAGACGTATCTGTGGGTTACGGAATTGGGAAAAAATTCCGGCACAATAACCGGCGGCTTTCCAGTGGCAGCGATGGATCAGGGAGGTTCACCGATTTCCTACCTTTATATTCAGATTTTTGAAAGGAAAAATATGGCCGGATTTTTGGTTGTCGGGGGCTTCTATCTTGCGTGCGTTATCGCTTCGGTTTATGCTTCCCGTAACCAGCAGGCCTGAAAAAGTTACTGTTCACTCCCCAGTGTAAATACGAATGGTTGATTTTTTTTCACAAGCATGTGAAAGGATCTCAACCATTCTATTTTTTTGCACAAAAAGGGGAAAGACTTTTGACTGTTTTTAGAAGTACGGAGCTGTTAAAGTAAAAGTAACCCAAGGGAAGACAAAAGCGGCTGCGATTGATTCAACAGAAACGGAACTGTCTGGAACGGCAGGTCAAGGAAACAGCAGGTCAAGGAAACAGCAGGCCGAGGAAACGGCAGACTGAGGAAACAGCAGGCCGAGGAAACGGCAGACTGAGGAAACAGCAGGCCGAGGAAACGGCAGATCAAGGAAATGGTGACCAACGAAACGGAAGGCCAGGGATCTGGTTTTGGACAGTGATCAAAGAACATGGAGGGAGACACAATGTTGAATGGTATTTTAGATGGAATTCAGTATGTGATTGATATGGGAGCCTCGGTCATGCTTCCGATCGTCATAGCAATCATCAGCATATGTATCGGAATCAAGGCGGGGAAGGCGATACAGTCCGGGCTTATGATTGGAGTAGGATTTGTGGGGCTGTCGCTTTTGATCAATATGATGAGTGATCAGCTGGGACCGGCGGCACAGGCAATGTCCGAGAGATTCGGACTGACACTCAATGTGGTTGACATCGGATGGCCGGGAGCATCGCCGATGACATGGGCTTCTAATATTTCAACCATTGCGATTCCGGTCGCGATTCTGGTAAATGTAGCGATGCTTCTTTTAAAGCTGACGCGGACGGTAAACATTGACGTGTGGAATATCTGGCATATGGCCTTTACGGGGGCTATTGCCTATACGGCGACGGGAAATTTCGCGATTGGTATTCTGGGAGTTGTTTTCCATGCGGCAATCACCTATAAGATGGGAGATTTGTGGGCGCCCCTGATGCACCAATATTTTGAAATGGACGGACTGACGGTTCCCCATGGCGGGGGTTCCTGTATGGGAGTGATTGCCTGTGTGGCAGACGCGGTATTGGATAAAATACCGGGGATTCGGGAAATCAATATCACTGCGGATTCCCTTCAAAAAAAGGTGGGGGTGTTCGGGGAGCCTATTATAATCGGCGGAATTTTAGGAACGGCAGTAGGTTTTCTGGCAGGATATACGCCACAAGAAGCATTCCCGCTGGGTGTGAATATGTCAGCGGTCATGGTGCTGATGCCGAGAGTTGTGTCCTGTATTATTGACGGACTGATGCCGCTGTCGGAGAGGGCGAAAGAGCTTCTCACAAAAAAGTTCGGCAATGCGGAATTTTACATAGGTCTTGATCCTGCCATCCTGCTGCGGGATTCGCAGGTAATTACGGCGGGGCTGATTTTTATACCCATAACACTTTTGCTCGCGGTGTTGGTTCCGGGCAATCAGGTACTGCCCTTTGGCGACCTTGCAACGATAGGCTTTTTTACTTCCGTCGCGGTGGCAGTACATAAAGGAAATCTGTTCCGGACATTGTTTTCGGGGAGCGCGATCATGTACATGACAATCTGGATCGCGAACGAAACAATCCCCTGGATGACGGAATTGGCAAAGGCAACAGGCTCAACAGACGGAAGCCAGATGGTGGCGGCATTGGACCAGGGCGGTAACCCGCTTACCTATGTGTTTACGCAGATTTTCGCAAGAGAAAATATCGGCGGCGCGGTTGTGATCGCGGCTATTTACGCGGTGTGCCTTGTGTTTACGGTATTTTCAATGAGGAAATATAAACAGAATATGGAACAACAAAAAAGTACGGAACAATGAGAAATCTGGGACAATGAGAAATCTCGAAGAATAAGAAATCTCGAAGAATAAGAAATCTCGAAGAATAAGAAATCTGAAAGAATAAGAAATCTGGAAGAATAAAGAAGTACGGTATAATAAAAAATGAAGGAATAAAAGATGAAACAATCAAAAATAAAGCAATAAAAGATGAAACATAACAAAAAATAAAAAACACGGAGCAGGAAGGAGAATAAGGAGATGACAAAAGAGTATTTACTGGGAATTGACATAGGAACTAGTGCCTGTAAAATAGCTTTGTTTACGAAAGATGGGAAAGTCGAGGCAGCTTCGTCCGGAGATTACCCGGTATATTATCCGAAGGCCGGATGGGCGGAACAGAATCCGGACGAATGGTGGGAAGTGGTATGCGATACCATCATGAAGGTACTTGACAGCAGCGGAGTGAAGCCGACGCAGATTGCGGGGATAGGAATTGACGGGCAGAGCTGGTCGGCAATTGCTATAGACCGGGAAGGAAAGGTTCTGACCAATACGCCCATATGGATGGATACCAGGGCGCAGTCTATCTGCGACAGGGTAAATGAGGAAATCGGGGCGGAGAAAATCTTTGAGTTATGCGGAAATATGCTGCAGCCCTCTTATACCACGGCTAAGATTCTCTGGTACAAGGAAAACCTGCCGGAGGTTTATGAGAAAATAGACAAGATTCTGCAATCGAACAGCTTCATTGCCTACCGCCTGACCGGGAAACTCACACAGGATATGAGTCAGGGATATGGACTGCACTGCTTTAATATGCGGACAGGACAGTGGGATGAAGAGATGTGCGAGGTGATGGGGATTCCGGTAAGTTTCCTCCCGGAAATCGTGCCGTGCCACCAGATTATCGGTACCGTGACGAGGGAAGCTGCGGAACAGACAGGACTGATAGAGGGAATCCCGGTCGCCGCGGGAGGGCTGGACGCGGCCTGCGGTACGCTGGGGGCAGGTGTGGTTCACGCGGGAGAAACGCAGGAACAGGGCGGCCAGGCCGGAGGTATGAGCATCTGTATCGAGGAATATGCCGCAGATCCGCGTCTGATTCTTGGATACCATGTAGTTCCGAACCAGTGGCTTCTGCAGGGCGGAACGACCGGGGGCGGAGGCGTCATGCGCTGGCTGGAACGTGAATTTGGAGCTTATGAACGCAGTGTGGCGGCGCAGAAAGGGAGAACCTCCCTGCACCAGTATAATGACGTGGCCGAGCAGGTGCCGCCGGGAAGTGACGGCCTGGTATTCCTTCCCTATATGGCAGGGGAGCGTTCCCCGATCTGGGACGCGAATGCGAAAGGCGTATTCTACGGCCTTGATTTTGGGAAGACAAAGGGGCATGTGATCCGTTCCTGCATGGAGGGAGTCGCATATTCACTGAAACATAATTTGGACATTGCGGAAGGCGTGGGCGCGTCCGTGAAAGAACTTCTGGCAGTAGGCGGCTCCGCAAATTCCGCATTGTGGATGCAGATCAAGAGCGATATTACCGGAAAGCCTCTGGCAGTGCCGTTTTCTGATACGGCAACTACATTGGGGGCCGCGCTTTTAGCAGGGGTCGGTGTCGGGATGTATGACAATTTTGAGGATGCGGTTTCCCAGACAGTCAAAATCACCAGAAGATATGAACCAAACATGGAAAATAAGGAAATATATCAGAAAAATTATGGTACATACCTTGCTTTATATGAAAATTTAAAAGAATTGATGAGAGAAACAGCTGAAAACGAAAAGAAGCAGTAAGTAAAAGAAATAATAACCGGCGGAAAGAAGCAGCAAGTGAAAGAAATAATTACAGGCGGAAAAAGCAGTAAGTGAAAGAAATAATAACAGGCGAAAAAGCAGCAAGTGAAAAGAAAGGAACAGGTGCGTTATGATGAAAGCGGGAGTTGTTCATGCAAGGGAAGATATTCGTTATGAGGAGATAGAAAAGCCAATGCCGAAGGCAGGCCAGGTGCTGATCAAGGTAAAGTATACGGGAATCTGCGGTTCTGATGTCCCCCGGGTAAATGGGGATGCCTGCCATTATTTCCCTAATGTCCTGGGGCATGAGTTTTCGGGAACGGTGGAAGCAGTCGGGAAGGGCGTGGAAAGCGTAAAACCGGGTGACCGGGTTGCGGGCGTTCCGTTGGTTCCTTGCATGAAATGTGCGGATTGCCAGAAAGGAAATTATTCTCTCTGTAGGCATTACAGCTTTATCGGTTCAAGAGAATTCGGGAGCTTTGCGGAATATGTGGTGGTGCCGGAGAAAAATGCGGTGAAATTTGAGGACAGTGTTTCCTTTGAGCAGGGCGCTCTTTTTGAACCCGCGACCGTTGCCCTGCATGGCCTGATGAGGGTTCCCTATGAGGGAGGAAAAACCGTGGCGGTCTTAGGCGGCGGAACCATCGGGATGTTTGTGACCCAGTGGGCGAAGATTTTCGGGGCAAAAGAAGCGGTTGTATTTGACATTGTGGACGAGAGGCTGGAGCTTGGAAAGCGGTTAGGCGCTACGGCAGGAATCAACACGCTGGAAGAAGGCTTTATGGAAAAAGCCATGGAGCTTACGGACGGAAGAGGCTTTGACTACGTGTATGAGACCGCCGGCAATACGATCACGATGAAGCTGGCGTTTCAACTGGCGGCAAACAAGGCAAATGTGTGCTTTGTAGGAACTCCGACAAAGGAGCTGAGCTTTTCGGTGGACGAATGGGAGAATATGAACCGTAAGGAATTCAACCTTACAGGTTCGTGGATGTCCTACAGCGCGCCGTTCCCGGGAAAAGAGTGGGAATTGACCGCGCACTATTTCAAGACAGGGGACTTAAAGTTCGATGAATCCTTTGTATTTCGGAAAATGCCTTTAAGCCGAATCGCGGAAGCATTTGAGTTGTATAAGACACCAGGAAGTGTAAAAGGAAAGATTCTGATTGACAGTGAAACTTAAAAGGAGGCAGGGCGGATGATTACGACAGTAACGATGAACGCGGCTTTGGATAAGGCGTATTTTATGAAAGAGCAGATTGTGAACGGAACTGTTATGCGGCCGGATTCCTGCCGGACTTCCGCGGGCGGCAAAGGGTTAAATGTGGCAAGAGCGGCCGCGCTTTGCGGCGCGAAAGTGCAGGCAACAGGCCTGACAGGAGGCTTTAACGGGCAGCAGCTGGAGTCCCTGCTCGATGCGGATGGTATCCCGCATCAGTTTGTGCATGTGGAAGGCGAGACAAGATGCTGCATTAATATTCTGGATCCGAAATATGGATCCACGGAATATCTGGAACCTGGGTGTGAGGTTTCCGCCGAAGAGGAACAGCGATTTATGCGGATGTTTCCGAATATCATCCATGATAGTGATGTAGTCACGATCTCAGGAAGTATTCCGGGAGGAATGAAAAAAGATATCTACGGCAGAATGATTACCAAGGCAAAATCTATGGGGAAGGCCGTGATCCTGGATACCAGCGGGGCAACGTTAAAACAGGGAATCCGCTCCTGCCCTGATGTGGTCAAACCGAACCTGGATGAAATCGAGCAGCTTTTTGACATAAAAATCCACGGTATGCAGGATGTGATCCGGTATGCTAAGGGAATCCGGGATATGGGGATTCCGTATGTAGTGATTTCCTTAGGGAAGGATGGGGCGCTGCTTGTCTGCAGGGAGGGCATCTTCCGCGGCAGGCCGCCGGAAGTGGAAGTGGTGAATACGGTAGGCTGCGGGGATTCCATGGTGGGAGCCTTTGCCGTAGCTTTGGAGAGAAAGTATGACGCAACGCAATTCTTAAGGTTTGCGGTGGCGGTTGCCTCGGCAAATGCAATGTCGCCCCATACCGGTGACTTCGACCCGGGAGTGGTAGAAAACCTGTTAGAGCGGACAACGGTAGAACAGACCGCGGCCGGGTAGACAGCTACAGGATAGACAACTACGGAATAGAGAGCGGCAGAATAGACAATTACGGAATAGAAAGCGGCAGAATAGGCGACTACGGAATAGAAAGCGGCAGAATAGACAACTACGGAATAGAAAGCGGCAGAATTGACAACCACGGAATAGAAAGCGACAGAATAGACAACCACGGATCAGATTGCCGCAAAACAGGCAGCAGGGCAGATTTTATATATGGATTTCAGAAGAGAGAGGAGAACAGTTATGGCTTTAGTGACAACAAAGCAATTATTATTAAAGGCACAGAAGGAAGGGTATGCGGTAGGGGCATTTAATGTGGAAAATATGGAGATGGTACAGGCGGTTGCCGCGGCGGCGGAGGAATTGCGCGCCCCCGTCATTATGCAGACCACGCCTTCAACCGTAAAATACGCAGATCTCACATATTTCTACGCAAATACAAAGACGGCGGCGGAAAAGGCTTCTGTCCCGATCGTGATTCATCTGGATCATGGCAGCAGCTTTGAGCTTGCCATGCGGGCGCTGCGTGCCGGGTATACTTCTGTCATGATTGATGGTTCCCACGGGACATTTGAAGAAAATATCGCGGTGAGCAAGGCGGTGGCGGATGCCTGCCATCCTTCGGGAGTGCCGGTGGAAGCGGAGCTGGGCAAGGTCGGAGGCAAGGAAGATGACCTGGAGGGCGGAGAAGGGAATCCTTATACGGATCCACAGGAGGCCAGGATTTTTGTTGAAAGAACGGGAATTGATTCGCTGGCTGTTGCCATTGGTACGGCGCATGGCGTCTACAAGGGAACGCCGAAGCTGGATGTGGAGCGTCTCAGCGAGATCCGCGAAGTGGTATCCATTCCTCTGGTTCTCCACGGAACCTCCGGTGTACCCGATGATTCCGTAAGAGAATGTATCCGAAGAGGAATCTGCAAGGTGAATTACGCGACGGATTTAAGGATCGCGTTTTCAAAAGGGGTGAAGGCATACCTGAAAGAGAACCCGGACGTTTTTGACCCGAAGAAATACGGCGCAGCCGGCAAGGAAGAAGTGAAGAAGTATGTGATGGACAAAATCCGTGTCTGCGGAAGTGACGGAAAAGCAGATTGAGATCAAAAGTGAGGGAATCACGCGATCATCCGCTTAGATGTCTGTGCGGCTCCCTGAGTAAACAGCACCGGGCGGTATACAAGGAAGTTGCCGTCCGGTGCCGTTTTGCAAGCGACCGTCTTTTAAAAAAGGAAAAGCCGATTTAGGAGTTGTAGGTCACATGTCCTTGTACGTATCAAAATACCGTATTACTCTGCATGGATTCCCAACGGCAACGCAATTCGGCGGGACAGGGCGGGTTACCACGCTTCCGGCCCCAATCACGCTGTTTTCCCCTATGGTGACTCCCGGCAGGAGAATACAGCCGCCGCCAATCCAGACATTGTTTTCGATCTCTACCGGACGGGCATAGGTTCTGAAAAATGTTGTCTGACGTTCTTTCCAATCCGGCACAAGCCTTTCCTGCGGCAGAACCGGGTGCGAGGATGTGTAAATCTGCACATTTGACGCAATCAAAACCCTGTCGCCGATCCGGATCGGCTTATTATCCACAAAAGTACAATTCATATTGATGATGATGTCATTTCCCAGGAAAATATTTTTCCCGTGATCACAATGAAAAGGCGTGTCGATTACAACATTTTCACCCATAGCTCCGAAAAGATCCCGGAGAATGGCAGTTCTCTTTTCCGTATCCCTGAAATCAGATAAATAATATTGCCGCGTCAATTCCCTTGCGTTGGCGATCTGACTCAATGATGCACTGTCCGAAGTTTCTAAAAAATCATTTTCTTCATAGTACATAATATCCCTCCTGACAAAAATTTGCCACCTGTACGGTTGGATTTTGATTTGTCGGTACAGGGATCATTATAATGCGGTCCGGGTGAAAAAAATATCTCATTTATGCCGTGATATATCACAATCCTGCCATTTCTTCCGATATTCCGATGGCGTGCAGTGCGTGTATTCCCGAAATACTTTTCCAAAATAGCTGCTGCTCCCTAAACCGCAGGCATGGCTGATGTTTGTAACAGGTTCCTGCCCCCCTGCCAACATCTGACAGGCTTTTTGCAGACGGTAGGTTTTGATATATTCTGCGGGTGTCGTATGCAGACAGTCATGGAATACTCTGAAGCATTCTCTTTCACTCAGGTATGCCGCCGCAGCAAGCTCCGGGATCGATAGTTTCTCCTGGTAATGCTCATGAATGTAGATCATCATCCGTTTTATTTTATCGTTGCTTATGCCAGGTTCTCTTTTTTTATTCAGCATAGGGCGGGAGAGTTCATAAAGCATTAACCATATTTCCGACAGAGCTTCCCGCAGCTTCATTTCATACCCAAATTCATTATCGGAAAAATGAAACGCTTCAAGAATGAGTTTTAAAATGTTTCCCTCTGCCGCATTGCCCGGATAAAGGGAGATTAACTCGATCTGCGGGGCCGCTGCAATCGGAGTGATATATTTTTGCTCAATTCTGCTTCCATGTTCCCCGGCAAGCAAAGAAACATCGAAAATATGAAGAAGCTGGATATTCGCTTCTGTCTGTGACATTGCCCTTGTCTTATGGAGTACGTTGGAATTTATCATGCCGCCGCTCCCGGCAGGAAACAATCGTTTTCCGCCCGGCGTGTCATATTCAATACTGCCGCTTTCCATGTAGAAAAGCTCCACAGGCTTATGCCAGTGCCACGGCACGGAATGTTCCACATATTTGTCAAGCTGTGCCCTTGAAGCGATATAGGGAAAATCATTTTCAAAACCGGGAAGCAGTTCTTCCTTGCTTCCGGTATAAAATTCAATGCCATATGAATTTTTCATTTATTTTCGATGAAATACCTTTCTCAAATCACTCTGTTGGAGGATCTGTTTTTATAAAAACGGACTAACTTTTCATAAAATGTTTTTTCAATTATGCCCGCTTTTTCTAACAACGTTTCACTGATCTCATTGGGATCGTTATTATAGATCTGGTATTTTGCACGCAGATAGTCATATTCTTTTACCATTTCATGATTCGTGGCCTGCACCATGTGCCTCATTCTCCGGCGCATTTCTGCCTGCGCGGAATGCGGCTTTTCGAAGCAGAGCTCCACAGAATTTTCGTCCGGTTCCTGCCAGGTATAGTCAAGTCCTTTCAGTCCATATGTTAAGTGTTCCGTTCCATTCTCTTCGCTGCTGTCTCTTCCATATATAAATGCCTGCTGCATTTCATGGTTCGGAAAACGGACTGAGAACAGCATCTGCAATTCCTCTGGCTCCGAGAACACGCCCCAATGAAATCCTGTCAGCCACCAATGCTTTGTCCAATCTCTGGAAAACAGTTCCTTCCCGTCTTTTCGAAGTGAGAATGCCATATCCGGCATATGTTCATCGGAAACACAATGATATCTCCTGCCTGTCAGCTTTTCCTCCTCCGTCTCAGGCAGGTTCCGTTTACGGTAATAGATTCCTGCCTCACATCCGGTCTCGATTCCGTACTGTCCTTTCCACAATTCCAGCAGCCATTCGTATTCGCCATAACAAAAATAAATGGGTTCACAGTCGATGATAGAAAAGATTGCCGGTGCGGTATCGTCAAATGCCCTGCAATAACCTGCCAGCCGCTGAGCATTATTATAGGTAGAATAAATGATGTCTTTTTCCGGACAATATTCAAATCCTGCGGTATATACCAGCATTCCAAGCTCCGTCACAGGCTTCCATGTATGATCAGACGAAGTCTGCCCGTCCAGCGTATCTGCCTCCGCAGGGGATGACCATAATTCCAAATTGTATTTTGTATCCGCGGACAGCAGATTTTCGGCGGACTCGGCAAGCAGCGCGCTTCGCTCCTGAAGAAGCGCTGTTGAGCCAACGACCAGCTCCGCCCGTTGATACGCCAGAATATTATAGTAGAAAAATGCATCTGTCACATGTTTTATAAACACATTTTCCAGTTCTTCACAGACCGTATCCTCTTTATGGAAAAATCGCTGATTCTTTTCATAGGAATAGGATATTTCCGGAAAGTGTCTGCTCCACCTTGGGATCAGGACCTCTTTTCTTATCTCATCCAGAGCCGGACCCTGCATCGCATCCAGAATCCGTCCGGCCAAAGTGTTCCATGCGCCATCTTCCCAATGCCGTGCGCAGCGGCAGTCGCAAAGGATATCGAGAATCTCTCTTGCGCACCGCAGGAACCATTCCCGGTTATCACGGGCAATATGGTCTGACAAGGCCTTATCATTCTTATCCTTCTGAGTTCTTATATCAATCCGGCAGGCGCAGAGATCCGGCGCTGTTCCCGCCTCCCCATGTCCGATCGGGGGCACTTTGTTAAAAAACTGCCGCTCCGCCCACAGCATTTCCTCCTTTTTTGTCCGTTCATTATACACTTTTTCGATAACTGCCCGATTCTCCCATCCATCCAGCCCGGAAAAATGGCAGTGGGCATAAGTATCCGCATAGGTGTGGAGCGCCATCCCAAGCTGCATCAAACTGTTTTCATTCTGCTCTCTTTTTGCCCTTTCCACCGCATCCGATACGATCCGGCGGATGAGGGCGGCTTCTGCGTCCATTCCCGGAATACACCGGTAAGCATCGCCGGCTCCGCCTTGCTCTTCAATGCAGGAAATTGTTTTTCCCGGTATGAAATGAAACGGAGCAAGGGTGGTGTGCCTGTAGTTTTTCTCCAATGACCTTGCGAAGTCAATTCCTGTGGGATGCGGCAGGACCAGCCACAACTGCTCCGTCAGTTTTCGGGCATATTGCCGGTCAATCAGATACGCCGGCGGCTCCACATCCACACAGATCGGCATGTGCATAGAAAAATCATCCACCTGCTGGGAGTAGTAAGCAATCGTCTGCGCCTGCGGTTCTTCAAAGCCGGCAGAACTGCAGAGTGTCTTTACCACAAAGTAGTGAAAATTAATATTCATTCGACTCTTTTGTATCATTATCGGAATTGATAACCATACTTCTCCTTTCATTATTATACTCACGGCCGATGAAATCTGCCGTGAGTATCGCGCCAGCCGCAGCCGCGAAGCGGCATAATTGTTACTGTTCACACGGTGCCTTGCACTCAGCTGCAAGGCAGCCGGCCAATACAGTGATGGAGCAGGCATCCAGCCCCTCGCCGTTAGGCGACTTTTCAATGGGCTGGATGCGTTACAGTTCGCGGCCGGTTAGGCCGTGAACTGTAACGCAGATTTCCTTATGCGGCTGTGCGCATCACGTTATACTGTGCGGCAGATTTATCTGGCGCACAGTATATTATATCTGAATCAGGAGTATAAGTAAATAAATAATTCCGGTACCGGAACTGGGTTACCGTTTACTGGCCAGCCAGCGAACAGTACCGGAACTGGAACTTATTTTCCCATTTTCTCATTACATGCTTGCCTGAGCCGTAAAAATATAGTACGATAGGAGGCAGGAATTGCCACAGTAACAATTAAGTATATCTGGCTAAGGAGTTGTAGAAAAATAACTGACACATCTTGACTTGTCTATTTCTCCGGCTGCACAGGTCAAAAAGCCTCGACGTAGTCCACTACGCCTGCGTTTTTTGACCTGTACATCCGAAGAAATATCCTGCGCAATCTGTATCAGTTATTTTCCTACAACTCCTAAGGAACCGCAGGAGCTGACATGACAGTTCATTATGCGAAGTTGGTTACGGGCCGCAGCCTGACCAGGCGTGCCCTGTGTTACAGTCCGCTGGTTGGCCAGTGAACTGTAACTGCCCTGTAACTCAGGCAGTTCTTTACTACAAAGGAGTGATGTATACATATGCAGTATCTGGTTATAATGGGAATATTGATCGTAGTTGCCGTGATTTTGATTATCATCATTATAACAGCTCTGATGAGGAGCAGGCAGGAAGATGAGGATGATTATGACGAAGACGATGAAGATTATGACGATGGATACGATGATGAATCGGATGTGCGGGAGATTTCCAGTCATCGGCGGGGAGAACATCAGGAAGAGCGAGAGCATCAGGAAGAGCGAGAGCATCAGAAGGAGAGAGAACATCAGAAGGAGAGAAGACGGGAACCCGTGGAAGAAGGAGGGCCGCATGTAATCGGACAGAGCAGGCCGGCCAGAAGTGGAACAGCCTCCAAAGCCGGGCAGACCGGACCAGGTGAGGAACGGGCCGGGGAGCGTCAGCCGGGTCCGCCGGAGAGGAAGCTGTGGAAGCTGGTTATGGAGAATCTCGGTTCCTGGCAGAAATCTACATTCATTTTTTATGATAACATTGGGATGGGAAGAGGGCATGGCGGCCCTCCGTTTGAGAAATTCTTGACTATAGGAGATGATCCCAGAGTATCAAAGCTGCACTGCGCGATTATCCGGAAGGATAATAAGCTGTATTTGAAGGACATGGACTCACGGAACGGGACCTATTTGAACGGAAGGCGTATTACTCAGCCCGTATTGCTCCAGAGAGAGGATGTGATCGGGATGGGCGAGACAGAGATTGAAGTGCAGAGCATGATGAGAGAGAAGTAAGGAGTTGTAGAAAAATAACTGACACATCTTGGCTTGTCTATTTCTCCGGCTGCACAGGCCAAAAAGCCTCGACGTAGCCGTAAGGAATCCACCATGCTACGCATGGTACCCCTTAGGGCAAGGCCCACTACGTTGCTAAGCGCCAGTGACGCTTGTTCAGCAAGGACCGAAACGGAGTGTAGAACTGCGTTTTTTGGCCTGCACATCCGAAGAAATATCCTGCGCAATCTGTATCACTTATTTTTCTACAACTCCTAACGGTAACTGTCTGAAGGGGACATGGAGGTTGAATGTAATTATGATAGGGAAAAGGTTTTTGACAGGGGTTCTGGCGGCTGCGGTCTTTCTGGTATGTCCGGGACCGGCCGTTTTTGCGGAGGAAGGGCAGGAGGCTCCTGCGGCGGAAGGCGCGGAGGCGGCGCCGGCAGCCGAGAAGACACCAGAGGAGCTGGCAGCCGAGGAAGACGCCAGGAGAAATGCGATCTATGAGACTGTCCCGGATTCCAATAATCTGCCCGGATGGCCGGAGGGGCCGAAGGTGCATGCGGCATCGGCCATTGTCATGGATATGGAGAGCGGAGCCGTATTGTACGCGAAAGGCGCGGAGGAACAGCATTTCCCGGCCAGCATCACGAAGCTTATGACCACATTGGTAGCTCTGGAGACAGGGGAACCGGACGATCCGGTGACATTTTCGGCGGACAGCATCAGCTTTCTGGAGCCGGGAGATGCCAGTGTCGGAATGCTGGTTGGCGAACAGCTCAGCCTGAACGACGCGCTGCATGCCGTGCTGCTTGCCTCGGCAAATGAGGTATCCTATGCTGTTGCGGAGAATATGGGAATCAAAATGGGCGGCACATATCAGACCTTTATTGACAGGATGAATGAGCGGGCGCTGGAGCTGGGCTGCACGGGTTCTCATTGGGTCAATGCCAACGGTCTGCATGATGATCAGCATTATACGACGGCACATGATATGGCGAGGATTGCGGCGGCGGTGTATCAGTACGAACCGTTCCGGCACTTTATGGAGTCTCTGCAGTATACCATCGGCCCTACCAGTATGATGGAGGAACCGCGGACCTGCTGGCAAAACCATAAGATGCTCTGGCCGGAGAATGAATATTATTATGAATTTGTCAAAGGCGGAAAGACTGGATATACGGATCAGTCAGGAACCACGCTGGTGACCATGGCCGACAACGGAGATATGCGCCTGGCAGCGGTGGTGCTGGCAGATTACGGGGTTCAGGCTTATGAAGATACCAGAGCCATGCTGGAATATGCTTTTGCCAATTTTACGAAGGTGACCATTGCGGATAAAGAGACTTCCGGTGATATCGAGAATTTCCCGGATCAGGGGGCCTATGTGGTCCTGCCTGCGGGAGTTGATTTTTCACAGCTCGAATGCCAGGTCGCGGCAGGAGGGATCTCTGCGGAGACGAAACATATTTCTTTTGACAGATGGATTCAAGCCCTGACAGCGCCCCCGGCGCCGCCGGCCGAGACACCGGCAGAGGGGACGGAGGGAACTCCTGAGACACCGGCGGAAGGGACACAGCCCGGCCAGGATGGGGAGGCGCAGGCTCCTGCGGACGGGACGGAGGGAACTCCCGAAGCTCCTGCGGACGGGACGCAGCCGGGAACGGACGGAGCGGCTCCGGCTTCTGCGGACGGGGCGCAGTCAGGAACGGACGGAGCAGCACCAGCCTCGACAGACGGGGCGCAGCCGGGAACAGACGGGGCGGCTCCGGCCCCTGCGGACGGAACTCTGTCGGGAACGGCGGCAGTATCCGATGACGGAGGAACCGGAGAGGACGGAACCACAGGAACAGCCGGGAATGAAAATGAGGCCGTTTTCGGCGGTGAGAGAGCCGGGACGATTCTGTATACCTACGCGGGACAGGAGGCGGGGCACGCGGCAGTCGTGCTGACCAGAGCTTATTTCGGAGAGGAGCCGGAGGCGGAGTGGAAGCCTGCGGACGGCAGCAAAGGGGAAAGCAAAGAGAATGACGGCAAGAAAAAAATCAGCATTTCCATACAGCGGCTCTTGATGGTTGCAGGCGCAGTGTTAATACTTGTTATCATCGTGTGTATCTTCATTTCCCGCAGGAAGAGAAGCAAGGAGAGAAAGAGACGGAACCGGAAAAATGAAAAAACTCTTGACTAATCCGCAGGTTCTACTTATAATATCTCTGTGAATTGTAATCTTTGTGATTAAAAGAAAAGACAGTAAAGACCAGGACGGAGACAGTAAGAAGAAATCCGAAGCTTCAGCGAGCCGGAGACGGTGAGAGTCCGGTGCAAGTAGGTTTCTTCCGAAGATCACTCCCGAGTCGCAGCTTTCGAACCCTGATATGGAATCTGCCGGCCGCATGATGATCCGGCGAGGGCAATGAGACCTTTTGACAGGCGAATCATAGATTATTCCACGTATCAGACAGTAGAGACTGACGGTATTCCGCCGTTATCGGAACATATAGAACTGACAAGTAAGCAGGACATCGCTGTGCTTCACGAAAGGGAGCACGGATATCCGGTCATGTTGTAACAGGTGGTATAGCGGAGCAAAAGCCTTCGTCCTATTACAGGACGGAAGCTTTTTTCATTCTATAGGAAACTTTTTTGAAGCTCCGGAAACGTTACTGTTCACGGTGCCTTGCACCTTATTTTTTCTATAATTACTATTAGGCGCTTAAGAATGAAATCTTGCGCAAAATGGCAAAATTTTGGTTCCGGTTTATCCGGGTTAGGAAGGAAGGGAAGAGATGTATCAGAAAGTATCTACGGACATGAATTTCGTAGAACGGGAAAAAGAAGTTGAGAAATTCTGGGCTGACAACGACACTTTCCGCAAAAGTATGAAGCAGCGGGAAGGCAGTCCCATGTATACGTTTTATGACGGCCCGCCGACGGCCAACGGCAAGCCGCATATCGGGCATGTGCTGACGCGTGTCATCAAGGACATGATCCCACGTTACCGCACCATGAAGGGCTATGAGGTTCCAAGAAAGGCAGGCTGGGACACCCACGGTCTTCCGGTGGAGCTGGAAGTGGAACGGGCATTGGGCCTGGACGGCAAGGATCAGATCGAAGAATACGGTCTGGAGCCATTCATTGACAAATGTAAAGAAAGCGTCTGGAAGTACAAAGGCATGTGGGAGGATTTCTCCGGCACCGTCGGGTTCTGGGCGGATATGGACGACCCTTATGTGACCTACCACAATGATTTTATTGAGTCCGAATGGTGGGCGTTAAAGCAGATCTGGGACAAGGGCCTTTTATACAAGGGCTTCAAGATCGTTCCCTACTGTCCCCGCTGCGGAACTCCGCTTTCCGCGCAGGAAGTAGCCCAGGGCTACAAGGATATTAAGGAGCGTTCCGCGATCGTTCGTTTTAAAGTGAAGGACGAGGACGCATACTTCCTGGCATGGACCACCACGCCGTGGACGCTGCCGTCCAACCTGGGACTCTGCATCAACCCGAAGGAGACTTACGCGAAAGTATCCTGCGCAGACGGCTATACCTATTATATGGCGGAGGCTCTGCTGGATACGGTATTGGGACCTCTGGCCAAAGACGGCAGGCCGGCTTATGAGATTCTGGAGACATATGTCGGAAAGGATCTGGAATATAAAGAGTACGAGCCGCTCTACCAGTGTGCGGCGGATGGCATCAAAGGACAGAATAAAAAGGCATTTTATGTGACCTGCGACAGCTATGTCACACTGACAGACGGTACCGGAGTGGTACACATTGCTCCGGCTTTCGGTGAGGACGACGCCAATGTCTGCCGGAAGTACGATATGCCCTTTGTCCAGCTTGTGGATGAGAAGGGAAATATGGCAGAATCCACCCCGTTTGCAGGATTATTTGTAAAAAAGGCGGACCCGGAGGTGCTGAAAGAACTGGATGCCAGAGGGCTTCTCTTCGACGCACCGAAGTTCGAGCACAGCTACCCGCACTGCTGGCGCTGTGATACGCCGCTGATCTACTACGCGCGGGAGTCCTGGTTCATCAAGATGACGGCTGTGAAGGACGACCTGATCGCCAACAACAATACCATTAACTGGATCCCGGAGAGCATCGGAAAGGGACGTTTCGGCGACTGGCTGGAAAATGTCCAGGATTGGGGCATCAGCCGGAACCGTTACTGGGGAACTCCGTTAAATATCTGGGAATGCGAATGCGGCCATATGCACTCAATCGGAAGTATCGAAGAGCTGAAATCCATGTCGGACAATTGTCCGGACGATATCGAACTGCACCGCCCCTACATTGATGAGGTTACGATAAAATGTCCGCACTGCGGCAAAGAGATGCATCGTGTGCCGGAGGTGATCGACTGCTGGTTCGACAGTGGCTCCATGCCTTTCGCGCAGCACCACTATCCGTTTGAGAATAAGGAGATCTTCGAGCAGCAGTTCCCGGCCCAGTTCATTTCCGAGGCCGTGGACCAGACCCGCGGATGGTTCTATTCGCTGCTTGCGATTTCCACGCTGATCTTCAATAAGTCGCCCTATGAAAATGTCATTGTCCTGGGCCATATCCAGGATGAGAAGGGGCAGAAGATGAGCAAATCCAAGGGAAATGCGGTGGATCCTTTCGAGGCGCTGGAGAAATACGGGGCGGACGCGATCCGCTGGTACTTCTACGTGAACAGCGCGCCCTGGCTGCCCAACCGTTTCCACGGCAAGGCCGTTATGGAAGGACAGCGCAAGTTCATGGGAACCCTCTGGAACACCTATGCGTTCTACGTGCTCTATGCCAATATTGACAAATTCAATCCTTATGAGTACGGGCTGTCCAGGGATCAGAACGGGAAGATCGCGGTCCCGAACTATGATACGCTGGCTGTGATGGATAAATGGCTTCTTTCCAAGCTGAACACGCTGGTGAAGACCGTGGATCACAATATGGAGAATTACCGGATTCCGGAAAGTGCCCGCGCGCTGCAGGAATTTGTGGAGGATATGAGCAACTGGTATGTAAGAAGAAGCAGGGAGCGCTTCTGGGCGAAGGGCATGGAGCAGGATAAGATCAATGCATATATGACCTTGTACACTGCGCTGGTGACCGTGGCAAAGACCGCAGCGCCGATGATTCCGTTCATGACGGAACAGATTTACCGGAATCTGGTGTGCGGCATCAATCCGGGGGCTCCGGAGAGCGTGCATTTGTGCGATTTCCCGACCGCGGACGAGACGTATATCGACGGAGGACTGGAAAGCAACATGGAGCATGTGCTGAAGCTGGTAGTCATGGGACGTGCCTGCCGCAATACCTCCAATATCAAGAATCGCCAGCCGATCGGACAGATGTTTGTAAAAGCAGGATTTGAGCTGCCCAAATACTATCAGGAGATCGCGGCGGACGAGCTGAACGTAAAGAATATTAAATTTACCCAAGATGTAAGGGAGTTTACTTCTTATAATTTTAAACCTCAGTTAAAGACAATCGGGCCAAAGTATGGTAAAATGTTGGGAGGAATCCGGAAGGCATTGGAAAATCTGGACGGCAATGCCGCCATGGACGAAGTGAATGCCCAGGGCTCTCTGAAGCTGGATGTGGGCGGACAGGAGATCACTCTGTTTCAGGAAGACCTGCTGATTGAGGCAGCACAGGTGCCGGGGTTTGTATCGGAAAATGACGGCGGCATCACGGTCGTGCTGGATACCAACCTGACAGAAGAGTTGTTGGAGGAAGGGTTTGTCAGAGAGATCATCAGTAAGATCCAGACCATGCGGAAAGAGGCTGATTTCGAGGTCATGGACAAGATCCAGGTGACCTACGAGGGAAGCCAGAAGGCAGAATCCATTTTTGCAAAAAATGCTGCCGCCATCGGAGGCGAAGTGCTTGCCAACGGAGTGACGAAAGCAACTCCGGAAGGCTATGTAAAGGCATGGAAGATCAATGGCGAGGATGTTACGATGGGCGTTCGTAAGGAACTGTCATGACAGATCCTAAGGAACCGTGCTTCTTGTAAGGGCGCCTGCCGGCGGCAGGATACACATTGTTGCAGGGACACGCACTCAGAAGGGGTGGTGACAGACTATGTTCGAATGGGTATTTGGAAGAAACGAGAAGCGAAATGGAAACAAAGGAAATACGTATAATGAAATTGATACAGGAGGTAATGACGGACCGATGTACAGGAAAAGATTTGATAAGGAAACATTCAAGGAAGCGGTAAAGGATAATGTAAAGACACTTTACAGAAAGAAAATTGAAGAGGCATCCCAGCAGCAGATTTTCCAGGCGGTTTGTTACGCGGTTAAGGAAGAGATCATCGATGACTGGCTTGCAACTCAGGATGTATATGTGCAGAACAAGGATGTAAAGACGGTTTACTATATGTCTATGGAGTTCCTGATGGGGCGTGCCCTGGGCAACAACCTGATCAACCTGACTTCCTATCCTGAGGTGAAGGAAGCGCTGGAGGAGATGGGTCTGGATATTAACGTGATCGAGGATCAGGAGCCTGATCCGGCTCTTGGAAACGGCGGTCTGGGAAGACTGGCGGCATGTTTCCTGGATTCTCTGGCGACCTTGAACTACCCGGCTTATGGATGTGGAATCCGCTACCGCTATGGGATGTTCAAGCAGAAGATCAAGGACGGTTATCAGGTGGAGGCGCCGGACAACTGGCTGAAGGAAGGCTACCCGTTCGAGCTGCGCCGCCCGGAATATGCGAAGGAGGTCCGCTTCGGGGGAACCGTTCGTTTTGAGAAGGATGCCCAGACCGGCAGAGATAAGTTTATCCAGGAAGGATATGAATCTGTGCGGGCAATCCCTTATGACATGCCCATCGTCGGTTATGGCAACCATGTAGTGAATACACTGCGTATCTGGGATGCGGAAGCAATCACGGATTTTCAGCTGGCTTCCTTCGACCGCGGCGATTATCACAAAGCGGTGGAGCAGGAGAACCTGGCAAAGAATATTGTGGAGGTTCTGTACCCCAACGACAATCATTATGCCGGAAAAGAACTGCGCCTGAAACAGCAGTACTTCTTCATCTCAGCCAGCCTGCAGGCTATGCTTGCAAAGTTTAAGAGAGAGCACGGCACTGATCTTTCCAAGCTCCCGGAGAAGGTGGTCATTCAGATGAATGATACCCATCCGACCATTGCGGTTCCGGAGCTGATGCATCTTCTGATTGACGAGGAGTATCTGACCTGGGAAGAGGCGTGGGACATTACGACGAAGACCTGTGCTTATACGAACCATACGATCATGGCAGAAGCATTGGAGAAGTGGCCGATTGATCTGTTCTCCAGACTGCTTCCGCGTATTTATCAGATTATCCAGGAGATTGACCGCCGTTTCGTACAGGAAGTGCGCGCGAAATATCCGGGCAATGAGCAGAAGGTAAAGAAGATGGCCATTCTCTGGGACGGACAGGTGCGCATGGCAAACATGGCAATCATTTCCGGTTTCTCCGTAAATGGTGTTGCACAGCTCCACACCGAGATCCTGAAGAATCAGGAACTGAGAGATTTCTATGAGATGATGCCGCAGAAGTTCAACAACAAGACCAACGGAATCACCCAGAGGCGTTTCCTGGCTCACGGCAACCCGCTCCTGGCCGAGTGGATTACCGCCAGAATCGGGGACAGCTGGATCACGGATCTGTCTCAGATCGCAAGGCTGAAACCGCTGATCAATGACGAACAGGCAAGGCGGGAATTCAT
>VSNK01000006.1:0-12207 GCA_009774255.1 Faecalicatena sp. | reverse complement strand
GTATCAGAATAAGGTCCGCCTGGCAAAATATATCAAAGAACATAACGGAATCGATGTTGATCCGCACTCGATTTTTGACGTACAGGTAAAGCGCCTGCATGAATACAAGCGCCAGCTTCTGAATATTCTGCATGTGATGTATCTGTACAACCAGATCAAGGAGCACCCGGAGATGTCCTTCTATCCAAGAACATTTATCTTCGGCGCAAAGGCTGCAGCGGGCTATGAGCGGGCAAAGGAGACGATCAAGCTGATCAACTCCGTGGCGGAAGTAATCAACAACGACAGAAGCATCAACGGCAAGCTCAAGGTGGTATTTATTGAGGACTACCGGGTATCCAACGCAGAGCTGATTTTCGCGGCGGCAGATGTCAGCGAGCAGATTTCTACCGCTTCCAAGGAGGCGTCCGGTACCGGCAACATGAAGTTCATGCTCAACGGCGCTCCGACCCTCGGAACGATGGACGGCGCTAATGTGGAGATCGTGGAAGAAGTAGGCCCGGAAAATGCATTCATCTTCGGACTGAGATCCGAGGAAGTCATCGGCTACGAGAACCACGGCGGATACAACCCGATTGATGTCTATTTCAGTGATTGGGAACTGAAACGGGTGGTAGATCAGCTCATGGACGGTACCTACGCGCACGGCGATCACAATATGTACAAGAATCTGTACAACTCGCTGCTTAATACGCAGTGTACGCCAAGGGCGGATATGTACTTTATCCTTAAGGATTTCCGCCCCTATGCAGAAGCACAGAAGCGCGTGGAAGAAGCATACCGTGACGAGCAAAGATGGTCCCGCATGGCAATGATGAATACCGCATGCTGCGGCAAGTTCACATCAGACCGTACCATTGAAGAGTATGTGAGGGATATCTGGAAGCTTAAAAAAGTGAAAGTGACCGTGGAAGAAGATTGATGATAAAGATCAATGGGAACGATCAATGAGGCTTTTTGGCGGATGAAGCATAAACAGAATTCAGGGGAATGAAAAAGATAAAAGAGATAAAAAGGGATGGCACTTTGTTGTGGAAGTGCCATCCTTTTTTGTGGATCGAAAAACACGAATAGTCTTAATTGTTGCCATTATCTGTTTTTTCAGTATCCCTGCCGTAGGATCCTTTGTCAGATCATAAGCTGTAATTGCCGGCTGATTGGTCACGGCGATACTTGAGATTCAACTTTAAATATTTTCTCAGGGTTATAAACCAAATTTCCCAGACCGCCATCTAAGCGATTGTGCTGTTCATCAACTGCTTTGGCAAGTTTTAATTGATGCCCCATAAACTCAAATGGCTGATCATCAGCCTTTCCGTTAAGGATATCCTCACATACCTGAATAGAGCCGTCCAGAACTTTTTTATCCACAGACAACATCCCATGCGACATGTATACGGTATTGTACCGGCTTTCATGCTGTTTCAGGTGCAGCAAGCTCTCCCTGTACTCTTCTATAGAAGTTGCTTCCTCATCCCATATAAATAATGACATATTACAGGCATCTCCAAAAAGTATGGTTCTTTCTTCCACATTTAGAATACAAATCATTCCATGCGTATGTCCCGGAACGGCAATTGCTTCTAAGGTTACTCCTCCAAGTTCAAAACGCTGTCCGTCTTTCAGTGCTTTATAGCTTGCCGTCCTGACCGGGCAAAAATCATTTCCCGTAAGTTCTTCAAAAATATCCGGACAGCAGAACCGTACATAATCTACTTTCATAGCCATACTTGCATGTTGTGTCACCAGATTCCAGTCAGCTTCGTTCAAATATACTTCATCAAATGGCGCCGCACCACCTGCATGGTCGCAATGTCCGTGCGTTAAAAGCACTTTAACCGGCTTATCTGTCAATGCCTCCACATAACTTTTTAAATTACCTGCCCCTGCCCCTGTATCGATCAAGACAGCTTTTTCACTTCCTTCTACAAGATAACTGTAAGCACCGGTAATATCTGAGATTTGTATTGTGCTTTCCGTAATCTTTTTCTTCTTAAAAAACTCCATGAATGAAATACTCCTTTTCAAATGAAATTTTGTTCAGGTACATTACTATACAAAAACCTACAATTTGTCTATTTATTTCAACTGCTCAATTAAATTTCAGCAGAACCCCTCCTCTTTTCCAGATCTTCAAGAATTTGCGGCATTTTCTTTTCCAAATCAAAAAACACACCACATATGATCATAATAATTGTCATAATAAGCGGAATCCATTTAAAGAAATAATTAATTCCTGCAATCGTTGATGCCGCCTGTACTTCTTTTAACCCGTCATAGCTGATTGCTGTGAGAAAGAAGCCAAACAAGGAGGTCAAAAGCCCCTGACCTACTTTCTGTGATACGGAGTTTGCGGAAAACAACGGACTCTGTACACGGATGCCGTTCTTCCATTCTCCATAATCCACACAATCTGCAACCATTGCGTTGTTCAACCCCATGGGGAAGCCAAAACCGATACCTCGAACCAGCGCAGTCCCCAAAAGCAACGGGACACTGTCACTTGGTCCGATAATAAATGCAACATTTGCAGCCAGCATGATCACGCAGCCAATGATAAACATTTTCTGCTTAGATATTTTTTTCAACATGGAGGGCATAATCATCATCAGTACGACTCCCGGAAGATTGCTGCACGCTACAAATGCCCCCATCAGTCCCATATTTCCAACAACATTTTGCAGATAATATACAGAAATGGAAAGGTTAAACATTAAACATACATTTGTTGCCATACACATCGCCAATGTTATCCACCAATATTTATTTGAAACAGCATATTTTACACCGGCCAAAATATTTTCCGGCGGTTTTGGATTATCTACGCGTTCTTTTACAATCCATACATTTGCCAACAGAAATATAAGACCGATCACACCGAATACAAGGCATGATTTAATCCATGCAGATTGTTGATTCATACCGCCAAAGAACTCAATCATCGGCGAGATCGTGCTTGCCATAACCGTCTGTGTCGCACCGGCGAAAAGCATAGCATATATCATCATCTGACCGCGGTCTATCGGATCATTTGTCACATAAGTGGGCAATGTTCCATATGCCATACACGTATATGTATACAGCACCGTATTAAACAGGTTATATGTAATAAATACAAACAGCAGACGGACAGCTATACTGGCATTCGGAACCATAAATACCAGTACAACCGAAAAAACCATCGGAATACTCCATCTTGCCAATACTGGGATACAATGCCCTTTTTCGCTCTTATGGGTATCGATCAGCTGTCCGGCAATCAGATCAGATATACCATCAAATATCTTCGAAGCCAAAATAACTCCGCCGATCATAGCTGGGTTAATGCCAACCACATCTGTATAAAACAGAAGTACATAAGAACTAAACAGGGTATACATCACATTCATACCAATCTGTCCGGAACCATAAACAAGTTTTTCAAATAGGCTTACTTTTTTTGTGTTTTGATTCATTTTTATCTCTCCTATCCTTTTTTTGTTATAATACCACATGTTTTTTGCGTTTTCTCTCGTTCTTATTTCTACCGTCAAAAAATATTTTCTTTATTTTTCGGTCAATTTTGTTGATTCATGTCTTATTAAACAAAAAAACAGGATCGAATATCAAAAAATCATCCATTCGCTCCTGTTATTTTTCAATCAATTTTCCTTCTTATATTTTATCATCTTTTCGCCAGACAAATCAGGCGCACTTCATGTACATCCAGCGCAACGGAAATCAAAGTCTCCCTCTCCTTATTAATCCGTAGTTTTTCATAGTGGTATCCCGGCTCAGATGCCCGTATAAGATAATCTGCCTGCATTTTGTTAAGAACCTGTGGCGCCCCTATTTTCCGCCAAATATCATAACGGCTCCCGTGCTCCCGATTGATAATATAAATTTCTTCATCATAATCACCTTCCTCCAGATTTTTAAGATATAACTGAAAACTCTGGACGCCGGGATCCTGGAATCCACAATATCTGTCTATCGTCAACTGTTCCTCTCGCGGAAGAACCTTATTAAGATGCATTTCTAAATCATAGTGCCCATAATTATATAGAAGAATTCTGATATCTTTCCGATCTTCCGAACTCGTCACCGCATATCCGTTTCCTTGCGCGAGCAAAGTCGGCATAAGGCGTGACAGCATATAGTATGCATAATAGGATGCCTTTGGTATTCCCATGTAATTGCAGTTTCCAAGATCCCCATAGAACGGATTTGAAAAATTCTCTCTCTCGTCTTGCCGGTCTATCATAATATTACTGTTTACACATACGACGGATCCTATATTTTCCAGACAACTCTTCACAATAAATGCTGACTTATAACAGGTATCATTCCCAAGATCCTGATCCCACATGGTAGAACTCCAGTAAACCAGGCTGAGCGGAAGGTGATCCATCTGATTTTCTTCCAGAACCTGCTTTACAAATTCAATATGATGCCGGAGACAATCTTCATCTGAACTCGGCGGAACAGGTTCTTTCAGGCCTCCTTGTGTTCTTTTTAAAATCCGGTTTTCTATCTCTTTTCTCTCAAGCCTGGAGTAATCAACAGAAAAAATCTGCAGGCCGATTTCATCAGGCATACACTGATGTTTTTTACAATATTCAATGAATGTTACCAGCATCTCCTTTCCGTCGAGGATGAGGTAACCACTGTCGAAAGCCCCGCTTATGATTTTCACTTCTGGTAATATTTTTCGGATCACATTCCAGGTACAACAATAATATTCTAGATATTCTTTAATGGAGAAAATGCCATAGGAACTGTACAAGATAGGGAAAAGAGAAAAGCGCCAGTTTACCACATTTTCTCTGCCATAACGAAATATCAGGTGCGTCAATACTTCTTCAACTAATCTTTCCCATTTTTGCAGATCAGCCGGAAGCTGAATATATCCATCGTTAAAAATCATGAGCTTTTGCTTCAACAGTTTTTCTGGTGTGCGTCCTATTTCCATCCATGGCAATGCCCCTGTAGAACATATGGCATCCAAAACCGCATCTAAATAGGTATAGTTAAACCACATTGTTCCGTCCAGATTTTCATGATAAATGTTCATATTATCATCCAGAATTCCCTGTATAAAAGCATAACGGAATCCGATCTCCCGAACACTTTTCTTCAAGATTTCCCCATGATTCTCCACAAAATATTCTTTTGCATAACCGCAGTCAATAGACATATTCTGTCGTAAAGTGAAACATTTATCCTGCCGCCCGCATACGTCTGTTTTCACAATGATCGGCGGCAGCATCTGTTTATTGAGATATAGTAATTCTTCTTCACCGCGCGCATATTTCAAAAGACGTATATAATTGGCCGATTCGTTTTTTTCATTTATGTCCCAATTTTTTTCATCTGCTTGCTGATATCTATATACGCTAGGTATATCTCCATACATTTTCTTAAAGTTTACAGTCATTGTATTGCTATTAGAAAAACCGCATTCTTCTGCGATCTCAATCACAGATTTATCCGTTGAGCGCAGCAGTTCGGCCGCCTTTTGTAAACGAAGTTTCCTCACGTACTGTGAAAAGTGCATTCCCATCATTTTTTCAAATTTTCTGGAAAGATGGCTCGTTGACATATATGTTTCTTTCGCCACCGCCTGAAGAGAAATGTCTTCTGTATAATGTTGATGGATATACAGCACTACCTGCCGCATCCTGTTGGACGAATGTATCTCTGTCTTCTCTTCACTATATGGAGATATCTCAAATGACCGTTTCAAGATCGCAAGAACATTATAGATACTACTTATAATTGTAATTTTTCTCGCCTTTTCTTTTCCGATCCAACACTTATAAACAGTAGCCAGCTTTACACGCAGCAGATTCAATTCTATCTTCTTTTCCTGCTGAAGTGCGCTGCAACAGGAAATACGCCCCAGATCGCACTGCAGCAGGACGCGGAGTGAAATAAAAGCGGAAAGTGTATGACCGCCAACCTCTCTGTATATTTCATGCTTCTCAAAGGGATTAAAAACTGTAAAGTCCTCTAATTTTAATAGATAATTGCCATCTTCGATTATCACCCCTGCCCTCCCGGAAAGGACATAGAGTATCTCCAATTCGTCATGAAAATGCATCGTTGAAATGTCACAATCATATTCAAATCTGATTTCTTCCATACTCATCCTCCACTGCATGTTGGTAATCATGTCATTTTCATAGAATCGTGAATGAAAAAAATTGTTTGTTAGTGCCTAACAGGACGTATGTGCACTACGGTTTTGGTAACTTTCCATTTTTTATATTACCATCTTTAACCACCTTGTCAAGCAATCTCTGTGTATTTGTAAATTTCATAACTACTATTGGTTACAGTTCACCGGCCAGCCGGCGAACTGTAGCGAATTCAGCCCATTTTAAGCCGCCTTCGGCGAGGGGCTGAATTTTTTACGTTGGGAAAGAAAATTATTTGTAATCCTTCATTTATGTGATATAATAGCATTGGCAAAAGCGGATGATGTGTTGATTTCTGTTTACTCCGCAAAGGCTAAAAAAGTACTTTAATAAACAATAGAGGAGGAGCTTATGAGTTATTATGATATGTATGATTCGTTTGATCAAAGCAGCCAATTTATGGATACGACGTTGATCGGCATTATGATGATCTGTCTGATCATACTGCTCGTATGTGCGATTTTTGGACTGATCAGTTATATACTAAGAGGAATCGGCATGTATACGATGGCGAAGCGCCAGGGAATGGAATATGCGTGGCTGGCGTTTATCCCGTTTGCAAGGACGTATCTGCATGGAGAACTGGCAGGAACCATCAGCCTGAAGCAGAAAAGCATCCGCAATCCGGGAATCTGGCTTCTGGCACTTCCGTTTCTCTACAGTGCGGTTTCATCCCTACTGAGCGGTATTGTATGGTTCGTTTGTTTTGGCTCATTGTCAAAAATGTTTCAATATGCCTATATGCCATACGGGAGAACGGATATCAGCGTCGGCTCAATTATGGGGATTATCATTCTGCTTATTATAAGCATCGTCATCAGCACAGGATACACGGCGGTATATAAGACCTTTGAAGTGTTAGTCAATCACCAGATTCTGGAGCGGTTCACTTCAAAAAATATGTCCGTTGCACACGCTGTGTTGTGTACATTGGTGCCATTGTACGAGTCAATCTGCTTTTTTGTGATGCGCAATTACCCCTTTAATCCGGGAATGGAACCGCCCAGGCCACAGCCATTTATGCAGTCTCCGCCGCCGGGAAGCTATTACGGGACTCCGGTGCCGCCGCCGGTATCGCCTGTCCCACCGACCGGGCAAGGTTATGGAGATTCTGCCGGGACACAGCCGGCACAGGACAGCCATACAGTCGGAAGCACTACGCCGGAATTCGGAAGCTATGGAAATGCGCCGGCAGCGCCGGAGGCCGGAAATTCAGGAAGTATCTTCGGATCATCTGATTTTATGAATCAGGGAACTATACTGGGAACATCTGACACCGCGAATCAGGGAACTATACTGGGAACATCTGATACCGCGAATCAGGGAACTATACTGGGAACATCTGACGCCATGAATCGGGGAAATATATTGGATACATCGGATTCCTCCGATTATGGAAGCGATGAAAGTTCATTGCCGGATCAAGATAAAACTCAATATGAAAAACAAAAGGAAGCAGAAGACGGCAGGACGGATTCCACAGTGAATTTTATATTGCCGGAAAATGAAAATAAAGAATCATAGTTATCATGAGCGTCAAAATACCTTTTGCCGGGTGAATGACTAATATAATTGGAATATTTTGGGACAGTCCTTCATATCATATGATATGGAGGACTGTTTTTATGAGACAAAAAGCAATGTGGCAGAAGTTCAAGACCTTTGGTTCATTTTGTCTGATCATGCTTTTGCTTCCTTATGTCGTCACTGTATTTGTCCATGGAAAAGATTTTGCGGCTGCCGGAGATAAGGAAAAATTATTTGTAAATGTAAAAAAGACAAAGGAAACAGAAATCGTACAGGTTCCATGGACAGAGTATTTTGTCGGTATTATGGGAAGAGAGGTTCCTGTGGATGCAGAGATAGAATTTTTAAAAGCACAGGCCGTGCTGATCCGTACAAAGTTGTATCAGGAACTGGACTCTCAGACGGAAATCAAGGCGGAGAGCCAGGATAACCCGAATGTGCAGGATAACCAGGGCACTGATGAGAACACAGGTGCGCAGAAGGACCAGGGGGGTCAGGAGAATCCGGAAAATCAGGGCAATCAGCAAAATAACCCGGAAAATCAAGATGCGCAGCAGAATGCCCCGGAGAATCCGGATTCTCAGTCGGATATCGCAGAGAATGAGAACGCCCAGCAGAATGCTGCCGCAGAGAATGAGAACGCCCAGCAGAATGCTGCCGCAGAGAATGAGAACGCCCAGCAAAATGCTGTCGCAGAGAATGAGAACGCTCAGCAAAATGCTGTTACAGAGAATGAGAATGTTCAGCAGAATGCTGCCGCAGAGAATGAGAATGTTCAGCAGAATGCTGCAGCAGAGAATGAGAAAGCCCAACAGAATATTGTCGCAGAGAATGAGAACGCCCAGCAAAATGCTGCCGCAGAGAATGAGAACGCCCAGCAGAATGCTGTAACAGAGAATGAGAACGCCCAGCAAAATAATGGTGAAAATAATCAGCAAAACAGTATCCGGCAGGAAGGTGAATCTGATATCCCGGAGCCGAAGATTTTGGATGAGCAATACCTCGTGAGGGAGGAGTTGGAAAAAAAAGCAGGCACCTCAGAGATCGAATCTTATTATAGCAGGCTGCTCCAGGCCATGCAGGAGACGGAGAATCAGGTCCTTTTATATCAGGATACTTATGCCGTCGTGCCCTTTCACCAGTCAAGCAACGGCATGACGAGAAGCGCCCAGGAAGTTCTGGGAACAGAGACATGCCCCTATCTGGCCGTGCGGGAATGCCCGCTGGACAAGGAAGCGGATGACGAGATGCAGGTAACCACCTTTGAGTACAAAGACGTACAGGCGAAATGTCAGTCATTTCTTGTGGCGGTGGCAGAAGAAGACGCAAATAAAACATACGAATTCTCCGATTTCGAGATCATTTCCCACGATTCCGCAGGATACGTGACGCAAATGAGGATCGGCGAGACGATCTGTACCGGCGACCAGTTCCGAGACGCGCTGTCTCTGGCTTCCAGCGCATTTTCCATAAAAGACGGGGAAGGAAAGCTGCGTATCACGACCATGGGAAAGGGGCACGGACTTGGGATGAGCCAGTGGACCGCGCAGCAAATGGCCAAGTCCGGAAACAGTTATGAGGAAATCCTGCAGTTCTTTTTCGAGGGAACCACTTTGACGGACGGCGGGGATGCTGCCGAAAAATTAGAATAAGAAATCTGTCTAAATCCGAATAAGGCATCATATTTCTGGCAAAAATATAAGCCAGAGGTGATGAATATGAATAATAATGAAAAGCTTCCGTTCCTGAAAGGAAAGGGCGCGTCAGTAGCTCTGGTGCTTTGCTTTGTAGCTGTTATCGCGATGGTTGGTGCATTTACCTACAACAATTATCGGGGCACTATGGAACAGCAGTTGGCAGAGGCAGAAGAGCAGACTGAGGAATTTACAAAAGAAAAAAGCGAAGCAACGACCACTGATGATATCGTACTTCCAAAAACAGAGCGTGATACATCCGATACGGAAGAAGAAGAGGATGAAAAAGAAGAATCCGACGATACGGAAGAATCAACGGAAAGCAAACCGGATGAAGTTTCCACAGCCGGCAATACCGCAGAGGTCTGGTTTAGCGAAGAAAGCATTTTGGACTGGCCCGCAAGCGGCGCGATACTGATCAATTACAGCATGGATCAGACCGTATATTTTTCCACATTGGAACAGTACAAATATAATCCGGCCCTGATTATCGGCGGTGAGATCGGTGAGAGCATCGGCGCCTCCGCTCCCGGAATTGTGACAAATGTAGAACAGAACGCGCAGACCGGTCTGACCGTCACATTGGATATGGGAAATGGCTATTCCGCCATATATGGGCAGCTCAAGGAAGTACCGGTGCAGATCGGCGATTATGTCGATGCAGGAGCAACAGTCGGATATTTGAGTGAACCTACCAAATATTTTTCCGTGGAAGGCCCGAATCTTTATTTTGAAATTCAAAAAGATGAGGTGCCCGTGAATCCGCTGGATTTCATGGAAGGCTGAAACAAACAGATCAGGGACGCGGCAAAGGAAATGGGATGCGCGTCCTTGATTTTCTATTCGCACACTTTTTCACAAACTTCACCGCTGGCCTCTTCGGCGGATTTTTTTACCGGATTGCCGTCTGACTCCACAAGCTTCCGCTTCTCTTTTCTTCTGAGGCGCTTTATGGCATATTCTCGGCTCATGGCTTCTTCCTTTGTGACAAATTCCTCAAAGTATACCAGAACCACCGGCCTCCTGGACTTTGTATATTTAGCTCCTTTTCCCGCATTGTGCTCCCGGAGACGCCGCTCCAGATCATTTGTCCAGCCTGTGTACAGGCTCCCATCCCTGCATTTCAAAATATAAACATAATTCATATGAAAATACCACATCCCATTTGATGCAAATAACCTTTTTTACATGATAAGCGTCAAGGTAATCTGCCAGCTGGGCTTCTCCCTGTTTGTGACGTTCATTTCCGCGCCAGATTTTGACTTCGATGATATATTGCCTGCCGCGAGCACCTTGCTGCAAGGCATCCGGCCAGTAAAGCTGCGGTTTGAGGCATCCAGCCCCTCGCCGTCAGGCGACTTTTCAATGGGTTGGATGCGTTACAGTTCGCGGCCGGTTAGGCCGTGAACTGTAACACGGCGGAACTTGCTACGTTAAACCAATAGTAAAATCACTTGCAATCACGCCTTACATATGCTATATTATAGACAGAGGGAAAGCCATACAAGCGGCTCTACCCAAAAAACATGATTTTACCTTGTTACAGGTAAGCCGTCACTATTGCAGGTAGTGGCGGCTATTTCTTTCTTCCCTTAAAGATTGTGTAGCACAACCCCACAAGGGCGCAAATGAAGATACAGAACTGAAAAAGGTCAGCATATGTAACATACATTCTATCACCCTCCTTTCTTACGTCCGGAGGGCTACTTAAAACCCTCCAAACTATACTGGAGGGTAAAGCCGCCTGGCTTCATGGTCTTTCCCTATCGACAATATAACACAATATCCCCTATGTGGCAAGCTGTTTCACAAACTGAAAGATATCGCTTTACGCATACAGTAAATAGCAAATCCGGCTTGATACACCAAACCTAACCCAAAAAGGATTAATGCCGCCCCCACAATTACCGCCCATATCGTTTCAAACATATTTTCCCGTCCTTTCTTCACTAAAAGAAAAATGCCTCTTTAATCCAATAAATAATACATGCAATAATACTTATGGCATCAGTTACCGCAAGCACCACTAAATCTATACATAACATTGTATGATATCACAGGCAGTGCTCCTTTTATAGACGCCGATTATTTACCGCTTACCTTTAAAAGATATACAGCCACCACACCTATACATGTAAGACATAACATAGTAAATCTAGCACAATAAGTCTTATCAGGCAGGATATACTATAGATATGCCGTTAGGCAGTAGAGCAGGGGTGTAGAGAGGGGTGCATGTCCTGAAAGCCTTATAAATACTGGGTTTACTGGTCGTCAGACCACTAAAGATACGGTTGGTTTCAATAGACATCTAGTCAGAATAATACGTGCTTTATTGAATCATATGTGGTATGATTATACTATACTCTTACGGAGGAAAAGAAAATGGTACATACATTTGAATTATCAAAAATGATTTCAAGAGACACATTTGATGAAATCATTCGTTCTTTAAAACTAAGAAATTATCGTTACTATTTCTTTACTACGGCTTACTCCGACAAAGGTTTTGCCGCAATTCGTTTATACATTTAGGAACTCTGCAAACTGTCAAAAGGTATTTAAAAGAGATAGAAAAGCTCGGCATTAATCCAGTAACCATATCCGCCCGAATGAATGTGCCAAAGCAGATATTAAAGAACCAGAGCGGCGGCAAGGATTTATCAGAAAAAATATTATTTAATCTTGTGGATATCTTATCTGCCTACGGCGACCAGATGGAAGATTATCAAAAACATGGTGTACCGATAACGGATGAAGTTTTAGAGCAAATAGACAAGCTATATCAATCATAGAATATTTAAGGA
>VSNK01000059.1 GCA_009774255.1 Faecalicatena sp. | reverse complement strand
AAGAACTTCTTTCAATTTTTATCATATATAGTATAATAAATAAGGCAGAATGAATCCAGACCTTGTTTATAACGATTGTAAATAAAGAAAGGAAAATAGATATGTATAAGATTGATTTTACCAAACCAATCCACATTCATTTCATCGGAATCGGCGGCATCAGCATGAGCGGCCTTGCCAGAATACTCCTGCAGAATGGTTTCACTATATCTGGTTCGGACGCAAGAGAATCTGCTCTCACGCAGCAGCTTGAAAAGAGCGGCGTACAGATTTTTTACGGGCAGAAAGCCTCCAATATCATCGATGGGATCGACTGTGTGGTATATACGGCTGCTATCAGCAGGGACAACGCGGAGCTGATCGAAGCCGTCGCCAGGAAGATTCCCATGCTGACCCGCGCGGAGCTCCTGGGACAGCTTATGAAAAACTATGATACCCCCATTGCCGTATCCGGTACGCATGGAAAGACTACTACAACTTCCATGATCTCTCATATTCTTCTGGAGGGCAAGCTTGATCCCACCATTTCCGTAGGAGGGATCCTACAGGCTATCGGCGGCAATATCCGGGTAGGCAATTCCGGCACATTTATCACGGAAGCCTGCGAATACACCAACAGTTTCCTGAATTTTTTCCCGAAGATCGGCGTCATTCTAAATATTGAAGAGGACCATCTTGACTTCTTCAAAGATCTGGAAGATATCAGGCATTCCTTTCATCAGTTCACGGCATTGCTTCCTTCTGACGGCACCCTGGTGATCAATGGAGATATCACGGATTATCCTGAGATTTACAGAGATCTGGACTGCCATGTCATTACCTACGGCAGTTCTCCTGATTTTGATTACAGTGCGGATCATATCCTGCATGACGAAAAGGGGCATGTTTCCTTTGACCTTATAAAATATGGGGAAGCCGCCGCACGTATTCAGCTTTCTGTCACCGGAGACCACAATGTTTCCAACGCTCTGGCCTCCATCGCCACCGCGGAATTGCTGGATATCCCGATGGAGTCCATTCAGAAGGGGCTTCTGTCCTTTACCGGAACGGACCGGCGCTTTGAGTATAAGGGAACCTTGAACGGTGTTACGATCATCGATGACTATGCGCACCACCCCACAGAGATCCAGGCCACCCTGAAAGCAGCCAAATATTATCCGCACAAATCGCTGTGGTGCATCTTCCAGCCCCATACCTATACTCGAACCAAAGCCTTTTTCCACGAGTTCGCAGAGGCTCTCTCGCATACGGATCATCTGGTGCTGGCCGATATCTACGCTGCCAGAGAGACCGATACACTGGGCATCTCCTCCAGTGATCTGGCTGCGGAGGTTCAAAAGCTTGGAACAGACGTGCATTATTTTCCTTCTTTCGCGGAGATCGAGGATTTTGTCAAGTCACACTGTGTTTCAGGAGATTTGTTGATAACTATGGGAGCCGGAAACGTTGTAGATATTGGAGAAAATCTGCTGAAATAAAAGTTATCCACAGTTTCCACATAGAGTTATCCACATAAAGGTTCAAAATGAGGAAAAAAAATGCTTTTTCCTGCCACTTTTAAATGCTATAATACGTTTACTATATATCTGACAGCGAAAAACTGACTTGTCCATGTGACCGGCAGTCGAAGAAACTTACGAATTTGAAGGGTAGGAAGGAACATGAAAACACTAAAACTCAAAAATAAATGTCAGGCAAACGCAACACTGATTTCCAATGAATTCATAGATCACCATATGGCTCAGGCAAGCGGTGAATTTGTAAAGGTTTATCTGTTCCTGCTGCGTCATCTTGAGGATCCCTCTTCGACGCTCTCTGTCTCCAAAATTGCCGATTGCCTGAATCACACTGAAAAGGATATCATGAGGGCCTTCCGTTACTGGGAAAATGCCGGTGTTCTTAGTCTCGGCAGGGAATCGGAGAGCAAGTCCTTCGAGCCGGAGAAGAGTCTCCCTGCTGCTTCAAAGCCTCAGCGTCCCGTACAGACTCCCCCTCCAAAGCCGGTAAAAGCCATTCCTGTGGATTCGCAGAAAGCGCAGAAGGAATTAAAGTCTCTGCTTTTTATTGCTGAGCAATATCTTGGAAAGACCCTGACCAAATCCGATATGGATGCCATTACATATTTTTATGATACTCTGGGCATGTCCGCCGACCTGGTAGAATATCTGCTGGAGACCTGCGTAGAGAACGGTCATAAGAGTATGCACTACATCCAGAAGGTGGCGCTCTCCTGGTCCGAGGACGGAGTGGAGACCGTGGAGCAGGCGCGCCAGCGTTCCATGAATTACAACAAGAACAGTTACGCGGTACTCAATGCGTTCGGTATCAAGAATCGCGGACCCGCTGTCTCGGAAATTTCTTATATCCGGAAGTGGACGGACGATTACGGCTTTACTCTGGATATTATTCAGGAGGCATGCAGCCGTACGATCACGGCCACGCACCAGCCCAGTTTTGAATATGCGGATACGATTCTGGAAAGGTGGCACAGCGGCCAGGTACATCATCTGAAGGATATCGAAGATCTGGATGCCGAATTCCGCAAGGAAAAGGCCGCGAAGAAAGCGCCGGCCCCGCCGCAGAAATCTGTCACGAAAAACCTGAACAATTTTGAGAGACGCAGTTATGATATGGATTCTCTGGAAGAGCAGCTATTGAACAGCAATTAAAAGGAGCTTATCGTGGGATTAAAAAATTCACAATATCAGGCTATCATGAGGGAATATGAGCAGAAGCAGGCGCGGAGCCGCGACCTCCTTGCCAGACATTATGCTGAGATATATTCGAAATCTCCGGAATTTCAATCTCTGGATGAATCGATCTCCATCCTTTCCGTTCAATATGGAAAAAAATTGCTAAATGGAGACGATCATGCCGTTGAAGCCTTAAGGGACGAGCTTGCAATTCTCAGGAAACAGAAAAAGGAACTGATGGAGTCCTGCGGTTTTCCGCCGGATTATCTGGAACCTGTTTATGAATGTCCTCTGTGCAGGGACACAGGCTATATCGGCCGCCAAAAATGCCGCTGTTTCAAAGCGGCTGCCAGCCATCTCCTTTATGAACAGTCCAACTTGAAGGAGATTCTCAAAACAGAAAATTTTGAAACCTTTTCACTGAAATACTATTCCGATAACTATGTTGACCCGAAGTCCGGCCGTTCTTCTCTGGCCATCATGAGGGACGCGCTTGCGGCATGCCAGGATTTTATCCGGACTTTTGAGACCGAGCATAAAAATATCTTCCTGTACGGCAGTGTCGGAGTGGGGAAGACATTTCTCTCTAATTGCATCGCAAAGGAGCTGATGGATGCCGGTTTTTCCGTAATTTACTATTCCGCACCGGCCTTGTTCAATGTACTTGCTCAGAGCACGTTTCACAAGGATGATGCGGATGCACAGAACATATATCACTATACCTTTGACTGTGATCTGCTTATCATAGATGACCTTGGAACGGAATTCACCAATTCCTTCATTGCTTCACAGTTTTTTACCTGTATCAACGAAAGGCTGCTGAATAAAAGGTCTTCGGTCATCTCTACAAATTTATCTCTGGATTCTCTGGCCGATCTGTATACGGAAAGGTCTTTTTCCAGAATTACCAGCAACTATATCATGCTGAAATTGATCGGCGATGATATTCGGATTAAGAAAAAACTGATGAACAGGGAGGTAATATGATGCTGCGTCGAAGTGAACGTAACCTGGAGAACATCCCGGTAGGAGCACTGGGTCTGATTCCTATCAGAGGATGTGAAGAGCTTGGCGAACAGGTGAATAATTATCTTGTAAAGTGGAGGAAGGAAAGTGAGAATCAACATATAGGGGATGTGGTTTTCAACGGATATGTAAAGGACAACTATATTATCAAAACGGAAGTCCCCCGTTTTGGTTCCGGAGAGGCAAAGGGAATCATTTCAGAGTCGGTCCGCGGAAAGGATCTGTATCTGATGGTAGATGTTCTGAATTACAGCGTCACTTATTCTCTCACCGGCAACACCAATCATATGTCGCCGGATGATCATTTTCAGAACCTGAAACGTGTCATTGCGGCGATCGGCGGGAAATGCAGGCGTATCAATATCATCATGCCCTTCCTGTATGAAAGCCGCCAGCACAAGCGAAATGGCAGAGAATCTCTGGACTGTGCCCTTGCCCTTCAGGAGCTGGTGCGCATGGGCGTGGACAATATTATTACCTTTGATGCCCATGATCCGCGTGTGCAGAATGCGATTCCGCTGAACGGGTTTGAGACCGTGTCTCCGACCTATCAGTTCATCAAGAGCCTGCTGGGCACCATAAAGGATCTGCAGATCGACAGTGAGCACATGATGGCCATCAGCCCTGATGAGGGCGGCACAAAACGCGCGGTCTACCTTGCCAACGTGCTGGGGCTGGATATGGGAATGTTCTATAAGCGCCGCGATTATACGCGCATTGTCAACGGACGCAATCCCATTGTTGCCCATGAATTCCTTGGAAGCTCCGTGGAAGGAAAAGATGTGATCATCATCGATGATATGATCTCCTCCGGTGACAGCATCCTGGAGGTAGCGGCAGAATTGAAGAGAAGAAAAGCGAAACGGATTTTCGCGGCTGCCACCTTCGGTCTTTTTACAAATGGATTGGAGAAGTTTGACAAAGCTTATGAAGATGGCCTGATTCATGGGATCTTAACCACGAACTTGATTTACAGAACCCCAAATCTACTGTCAAAGCCTTATTATATCGACTGTGACATGAGTAAATACATTGCATTGCTGATCGATACCCTGAACCATGACGGTTCGATCAGTACGCTGCTGAGTCCTGATGAAAGAATACAGCATGTACTGCAGGTATATAAAAACGGCGGGGAGATTGAACGGGAAATTGAAATCTAAAAATCAGGAAAGCCTGCGAACCGCAGGCTTTCCTGTATTCTATCCTGTATTCTATCTGCTGTTTTGAGCATTCTCATTCCGCAGAGGCTTTCACCACTTCACCCGCTTCCGCAGAGGCATCCAATGCGTCTATGCCATCAGGCTCTGCCACGGCTGCCGTCTCCATATTGTCCTGATCCACAGAGGCAGCAGCTATTTCCGGCTCCTCCGGTTCTGCGGCGGTGTCTCCGGCTTCCATGTCCTTCAGCTCCGCCACGGCCTGCATGTCGTCCCATTCCGGATCTTCTTCCGAAAGATCTGGATCAGCATCGTTCTCAGTCGCCTCCGGTTCTTCCCATCCAGCGTCTTCTTCCGAATCCATATCTGCGCCGGCGTCAGCCGTTTCCAAGTCATCCTGCTCCTCACCTGCAGCCGCTTCTTCTGTTCCAGCGTCCGTATCCACTTCCATATCCTCCGGAAGCTCATCCTCAAAGTCAATCTCATCATCCGGCTTGATCTCCGTATTCAAACGTACATCCCGGTACTTTTTCATACCCGTACCTGCCGGAATATGCTTTCCGATAATTACGTTCTCTTTCAGGCCGATCAGGTGATCCACCTTACCCTTGATGGCAGCTTCTGTCAGAACCTTTGTCGTTTCCTGGAAGGATGCTGCGGACAGGAAGGAATCCGTTGCCAGAGAGGCCTTCGTAATACCAAGCATGATCTGCTCTCCGGTAGCAGCCTCTTTTCCCTCTGCTTCAAGCTGTTCATTTACTTCGTTGAATTCCAGCACATCTACCATACTGCCTGGAAGGAACTCAGTATCTCCCTTTTCCTCGACCCGGATCTTCTTCAGCATCTGACGTACAATCACTTCAATATGCTTATCATTGATATCCACACCCTGCAGACGGTATACACGCTGTACCTCGCGCAGCAGATAATCCTGCGCGGCACGCAGGCCCTTGATCTTCAGAATATCATGAGGGTTCACGCTACCTTCGGTCAGTTCATCACCGGCTTCGAGCACCTGTCCGTCCTGAATTTTAATACGGGAGCCGTATGGAATCAGGTATGCCTTAGATTCTCCGGTCTGATCGTTTGTAACGATCACCTCACGTTTCTTCTTTGTATCACTCAGTATTGCGGTACCTGCGAACTCGGTGATAATCGCGAGTCCCTTTGGCTTTCTTGCCTCAAAAAGCTCCTCCACACGAGGAAGACCCTGTGTGATATCATCACCGGCCACGCCTCCGGTATGGAAGGTACGCATAGTCAACTGTGTACCCGGCTCACCAATCGACTGTGCCGCGATAATGCCGACAGCCTCTCCGACCTGAACCGCTTCTCCGGTCGCCATGTTCGCGCCATAGCACTTGGAGCACACACCGTCCTTGCACTTGCAGGTCAGAATGGTACGGATCTTGACACGCTCCAGCGGATTCCCTTTTTCATCCACGCCTTTCTTCATCACACGCTCCGCGCGGCGCGGTGTGATCATATGATTGGCCTTTACAAGCACATTTCCGTCTTTATCTTTAATGTCCGCACAGGAAAAACGTCCCGTAATACGCTCCTGGAGACTTTCGATCTCTTCATTTCCATCCATGAATGCTTTCACATACATACCTGGAATTTCCTTTTCGTCTTCCTTCATGCAGTCGCTGTCATGAATAATCAGCTCCTGCGATACGTCAACCAGACGTCTCGTCAGATAACCGGAATCGGCCGTACGCAAAGCCGTATCGGACAGCCCCTTCCGGGCACCGTGAGCAGACATGAAATACTCCAATACGTCCAGCCCTTCACGGAAGTTGGACTTGATCGGCAGCTCGATGGTACGTCCTGTCGTATCTGCCATCAGACCGCGCATACCCGCAAGCTGCTTGATCTGCTTATCCGAACCGCGGGCACCGGAGTCGGCCATCATGTAGATGTTGTTGTACTTATCCAGTCCTCCGAGCAGCGCCTCAGTCAGCCTGTCATCCGTATTCTTCCAAGTCTCTACGACTTCTTTGTAACGCTCCTCCTCGGTGATCAGACCACGCTTATAGTTCTTTGTGATCCGGTCCACCGTATCCTGCGCCGCCTGAATCATCTGCGGTTTTTCCGGCGGCACGGTCATATCGGAAATAGAAACCGTCATGGCCGCCCTGGTGGAATACTTATAACCAATGGACTTGACGTTATCCAGCACTTCCGCAGTCTGTGTAGCGCCATGGGTATTGATGACCTTTTCCAGAATCTGCTTGAGCTGCTTCTTGCCTACATGGAAATCAATTTCCAGAAGAAGCTCGTTTCCTTCCACTTCACGATCCACAAATCCCAGATCCTGTGGGATGATCTCGTTGAACAGCAGACGGCCCAGTGTGGCATCGATTGTGCCCTGCTTTACCGTGCCGTCCTCCATGGTCTTCCTGACCCGAACCTTGATCCTGGAATGAAGCGTAATATATTCATTCTCATAAGCCAGAATCGCTTCATTTACACTCTTAAAGAACATTCCCTCGCCCTTGGCTCCCGGCCTTTCCTGAGTCAGGTAATAGATTCCAAGCACCATATCCTGAGACGGAACAGCCACAGGACCACCGTCGGAGGGCTTCAGCAGGTTGTTCGGAGAGAGCAGCAGGAAACGGCATTCCGCCTGCGCTTCCACGGACAGCGGCACATGAACCGCCATCTGATCCCCGTCAAAATCGGCATTATAGGCGGTACATACCAATGGGTGCAGCTTGATCGCCTTTCCTTCTACCAGGATCGGCTCAAACGCCTGAATTCCCAATCTGTGAAGGGTAGGAGCACGGTTCAGCATGACCGGATGCTCTTTGATGACTTCCTCGAGCACATCCCATACCTCCGGCTGAAGGCGCTCTACCATCTTTTTCGCATTCTTTATATTATGGGCGGTCCCGTTTGCCACAAGTTCCTTCATAACAAAAGGCTTGAAGAGCTCAATTGCCATTTCTTTCGGAAGACCGCACTGATAGATCTTCAATTCCGGACCTACGACGATAACGGAACGTCCGGAGTAATCCACACGCTTGCCCAGAAGGTTCTGACGGAAACGGCCGTTCTTTCCTTTGAGCATATCAGAAAGAGACTTCAGTGCACGGTTACCTGGGCCGGTCACAGGGCGGCCCCGGCGGCCGTTGTCGATCAAAGCGTCCACCGCCTCCTGGAGCATACGCTTCTCATTGCGGACAATGATATCCGGCGCACCCAGTTCCAACAGCCTTCTCAGACGGTTATTCCGGTTGATAATCCTCCGGTACAGATCATTGAGGTCAGAGGTCGCGAAACGTCCGCCGTCCAGCTGTACCATAGGGCGGAGATCCGGCGGGATGACCGGGATCATTGTCAGGATCATCCATTCCGGCTTATTTCCCGACTCACGGAACGCCTCGATCACTTCCAGGCGCTTCACGATCCGGGCACGCTTCTGGCCGGAAGTATTTTCCAGAGATGCCTGCAGTTCCGCATACTCCTTTTCCAGGTCAATCGCCTGGAGAAGCTCCTGAATTGCCTCTGCCCCCATGCCTACGCGGAACCCTTTGTAACCCCATTTTTCTCTTTCCTCCTGATATTCCGACTCGGAGAGTACCTGCTTATACTGCAGGTCAGACTCGCCCTTGTCCAACACGATATAGGACGCGAAATACAGCACCCTCTCCAGTGTACGCGGCGAAATGTCCAGAATCAGGCCCATCCGGCTGGGAATCCCCTTAAAATACCATATATGAGAGACAGGCGCAGCCAGCGCGATATGCCCCATACGCTCACGGCGGACAGCGGATTTTGTCACTTCCACGCCGCAGCGGTCACAGATCACACCCTTATAGCGGATTTTTTTGTACTTTCCGCAGTGACACTCCCAGTCCTTGCTGGGACCAAAGATCCTCTCACAGAAAAGTCCGTCCTTTTCGGGCTTTAAGGTCCTGTAATTGATGGTCTCCGGCTTCGTCACCTCACCTCTTGACCATTCCTTGATTTTTTCCGGTGAAGCCAGGCCGATCTTAATCGCGTCAAATGTTAACGGTTCGTGTTGTTGTTCAGTATTCGTTGGCATATTGTTGGCTCCTCCTATTCCATATCGTCATCAAAATACTCGTCAAACTCAATCTCCTCATCTTCATCGAATTCACTGTCATCCGGTTCGATATCTATATCTTCCAGTTCTCCGTCTACGAATTCCTGTTCCGTATAGCCATGTTCTCCATAGGATTCATCATCACCGTATCTTCTGTCGCCTTCGATAATGGAATTCAGATTGGTCTCCCCATAATCTGCTGCCTCCATGATCTCTACCTCAACATTGTCGTCACGCAGTACGCGCACATCCAACGCAAGGGACTGCAGTTCCTTTAAAAGTACCTTGAAGGATTCCGGAATACCTGGTTCCGGGATATTTTCTCCCTTGATAATCGCTTCATATGTCTTGACACGCCCTACCACGTCATCCGACTTCACGGTCAGAATCTCCTGCAGTGTATAGGACGCACCATAAGCCTCCAGGGCCCATACTTCCATCTCTCCGAAACGCTGTCCGCCGAACTGAGCTTTTCCGCCCAAAGGCTGCTGGGTAACCAAAGAGTAAGGGCCGGTTGAACGCGCATGGATCTTGTCATCCACCAGATGATGCAGCTTCAGGTAATGCATATGCCCGATGGTGACAGGACTGTCGAAGTATTCTCCCGTACGTCCGTCACGCAGCCGCACCTTTCCGTCACGGGAAAGCGGAACGCCATGCCACAGTTCGCGGTAATCCCGGTTTTCATATAAATATTTTAACACTTCCGGAAGTAGTTCTTCCTTATGCTTTTTTTCGAACTCTTCCCATTCCAGATTGACGTAGTCATTTGCCAGATCCAGTGTATCCATGATATCTACTTCGTTGGCGCCGTCGAATACCGGTGTGGAAATATTGAATCCCAGTGCTTTCGCTGCCAGGCTCAGATGGATCTCCAGCACCTGTCCGATATTCATACGGGAAGGCACGCCCAGCGGATTCAACACGATATCCAAAGGACGGCCATTCGGCAAATAAGGCATATCCTCCACCGGAAGCACACGGGAAACCACACCCTTGTTCCCATGACGGCCCGCCATCTTGTCTCCTACGGAGATCTTTCTCTTCTGTGCGATGTAGATGCGGACAGACTGGTTCACGCCCGGTGACAATTCATCGCCGTTATCCCTGGTAAATACCTTGGCGTCTACCACAATTCCATATTCTCCGTGAGGCACTTTCAGGGAAGTGTCTCTGACTTCACGGGCCTTTTCTCCGAAAATCGCGCGCAGGAGCCGCTCTTCCGCAGTCAACTCCGTCTCCCCCTTCGGGGTCACCTTTCCGACCAGAATATCTCCGGCGCGAACCTCTGCCCCAATCCGGATGATTCCCCGTTCATCCAGGTCTTTCAATGCTTCGTCGCCGACACCCGGAATATCTCTCGTAATCTCCTCGGGTCCCAGCTTGGTATCTCTCGCTTCCGCCTCGTATTCCTCAATATGGACGGAGGTATATACATCATCCTGTACCAGCCGTTCGCTCAGCAGTACGGCATCCTCATAATTATAGCCTTCCCATGTCATAAATCCGATCAGAGGATTCTTTCCAAGCGCCATCTCGCCGTTAGATGTGGACGGACCATCCGCAATCACCTGTCCTTCTTCCACTCTCTCCCCTTTATTGACGATCGGCCTCTGATTGTAGCAGTTGCTCTGATTACTTCTCTGGAACTTCATCAGCTTATAGGTCTTCTTGCTTCCATCGTCAGAACGGACCGTAATCTCCTTGGAAGTAGAACGCTCTACCACGCCCGCTTTTTCCGCCACCACACAGACACCTGAATCTACCGCGGACTTCACTTCCATACCGGTACCGACTACCGGTGCTTCCGTGGTCAGAAGCGGCACTGCCTGACGCTGCATGTTGGAACCCATCAGCGCACGGTTGGCATCGTCATTTTCCAGGAAGGGAATCAATGCCGTAGCCACAGAGAATACCATCTTCGGAGATACGTCCATGAAGTCGAACTTGCTCCTCTCATACTCCTGCGTCTCTTCCCGGTAACGGCCGGATACGTTCTTACGCACAAAATGTCCTTCGGCATCCAGCGCTTCATTGGCCTGCGCTACATGATAATTGTCCTCCTCATCGGCAGTCATATAGACCACTTCGTCCGTGACAACCGGATTGTCCGGGTTGGTCTTGTCGATGATACGATAAGGCGCCTCCACAAAACCATACTGGTTGATCCTCGCATAACATGCCAGAGAGTTGATCAGACCGATATTCGGACCTTCAGGCGTCTCGATGGGACACATTCTTCCATAATGGGAGTAATGTACGTCACGGACCTCAAATCCGGCACGTTCACGTGACAGACCGCCTGGTCCCAGCGCGGAAAGACGTCTCTTGTGGGTCAGCTCTCCCAGAGGGTTGTTCTGATCCATGAACTGAGACAGCTGGGAAGAACCAAAGAACTCCTTAACGGCAGCTGTCACCGGCTTGATGTTGATCAGAGACTGCGGCGAGATTCCTTCCTGATCCTGAGTCGTCATACGCTCGCGTACCACCCTCTCTAATCTGGACAGACCGATCCGATACTGGTTCTGGAGCAGCTCTCCGACTGCACGGATACGGCGGTTGCCCAAGTGGTCGATGTCATCGTCATTGCCCATACCATACTCCAGATGCATATTATAGTTAATAGAAGCGAGAATATCTTCCTTCGTAATGTGCTTCGGAATCAGGTCATGCAGATCACGCTTAATCAAAGCTTTCAGTTCATCTATATCTCCTGCGCTTTCCTCCAGAAGCCCCTCCAGAACCGGATAATAGACCTGCTCGGTCACTCCTACTTCCTTCGGATCAATATCCACGATTGCCTGCAGATCCACCATCATGTTGGAAAGGATCTTAATATTGCGCGAGCTGTCTTCTCCGGTCACCCACAAAAAAGGAACTGCCGCATTCTGAATCGCGTCAGCAAGCTCTCTTGTAATGACGGTTCCCGCCTCCGCAACCACCTCTCCTGTCACCGGGCTGACCACATCCTCTGCCAGCGTCTGCCCCTTGACGCGGTTCTTCAGCATCAGCTTTTTATTGAACTTGTAACGTCCGACTTTGGCGAGGTCATAACGCCTTGCGTCAAAAAACATGCTGGTGATCAGGCTTTCCGCACTGTCCACCGCAAGCGGCTCGCCGGGACGAATCTTTTTGTATAACTCTAACAGACCCTCCTGATAGTTCTCAGCAGTGTCTTTGCTGAAGCTTGCAAGGATCTTCGGTTCCTCTCCGAACAGCTCCAGAATCTCCGGGTTGGTTCCGATTCCAAGGGCACGGATCAGCACGGTGATGGGCACCTTCCTTGTCCTGTCCACACGCACATAAAATACGTCATTGGAATCCGTCTCATACTCCAGCCATGCCCCCCGGTTGGGAATCACAGTGGAGGAAAAGAGCCGTTTTCCAAGCTTATCATGGGCAATCCCATAGTAAATTCCCGGAGAACGTACAAGCTGGCTTACAATAACACGTTCCGCCCCATTGATTACAAAAGTTCCGGTCTTGGTCATCAAGGGCAGATCTCCCATGAAGATTTCATGTTCGTTGATCTCGTCATTCTCTTTGTTGTAAAGTCTGACTCTTACCTTCAAAGGCGCAGCGTAGGTCGCGTCACGCTCTTTGCATTCTTCGATGGTATACTTTACTTCATTCTCGCACAATCTGAAATCAACAAATTCCAGACTCAGGTGACCGCTGTAATCCGCAATCGGAGAAATATCACTGAACACCTCTTTTAATCCGTCGGTCAGGAACCATTCATACGAATTCTTCTGAACTTCGATTAAATTCGGCATTTGTAATACTTCTTTTTGCCTGGAATAGCTCATGCGTGAACTTTTTCCGTTTGTGATGGGACGAATTCTGTTTTTCTCCATGGACGCTTCACTCCTTATTCATGTTCTGAACACTTCCGGAAATGCGCGGAAATATTCGTTAGCGGGCTGCGAGTTGCCCTGTATATTTATTCCCCTTAGAGCACATTTTAAAATATAATTCTGTAACGACAGCTCATTAAAATGGTACAGCTTTCCATAATAGCGCATTTTTTACTATATCACAAATGGCTTTTTACTGTCAACACATTTTCAAAAAGTTCTTGACAAATTAAGATTTATGTGGTATTAGAATCGTGTGTTACAAGAAAAGTGTGCGTCTTGACGCACACTCTACAAAAAACCGCAGACGAATCTTCTCATCTGCGGTTCTCATTAGATTATCTCTGTCATATGGAATCCCTGCCGTCTGCAGGCTTCCGTATACGATATCAGCCAGAATTATTTCAGATTCACTTCTGCGCCTTCGCCTTCGAGCTTAGCCTTGAGTTCTTCTGCTTCTGCCTTGGAAACTGCTTCCTTCACTACCTTCGGAGCGTTGTCAACCAGTTCCTTCGCTTCCTTCAGACCAAGACCTGTGATCTCGCGGACTGCCTTGATAACCTTAACCTTAGATGCACCTGGAGATACCAGTTCCACATCAAATTCATCCTTCTCTTCTGCTGCTGCCGCACCGTCTCCTGCTGCTGCCGCAACTACAACGCCTGCTGCTGCGGATACACCAAATTCTTCTTCACATGCTTTTACTAATTCGTTCAGTTCTAATACTGATAATTCTTTGATTGCTTCAATCATTTCAGCTGTTGTCAACTTAGCCATTGTTATATCCTCCATTTTAATATTTTCATCATTATTCTGCTGCTTCTGCCGGAGCCTCTGCGGTCTCGGCCGGAGCTTCCGTTACTTCGCCGTCCTTCTCAGCAATCTGCTTGATCACACGGGCGAAATTAGTGATCGGTGACTGCATGCTTCCAAGCAGTCTGGAAAGAAGTACTTCTCTTGAAGGAATCTTGGATAACTCTGTCAGACCTGCGACATCGTATACATTGCCCTCCACTACGCCGCCTTTCAGTTCCAGCTTGTCTGCAGTCTTGGCGAAATTACAGATAATTCTTGCCGGAGCTGTCGCGTCATCCTTGGAGATCGCGATTGCGCTTGGTCCCTTCAGACAATCATCCAGGCCTGCGAACTCGGTTCCCTCAAATGCCCTTTTCATCATCGTATTCTTGTAGACCTTGTATACTACGCCAGCTTCTCTGAGCTGCTTACGAAGTTCCGTATCCTGAGCTACGGTCAATCCGCGGTAGTCAACAAGCACTACGGACTGGGCATCCTTGATGTCCTCGGCGATCGCTGCTATAATTGGTTGTTTTAACTCAACTTTTGCCACGTTCTGGTGCACCTCCTTATATATTCTAAATATACTGCCACAAGGAAAGTGGATTGTTCGGGATATCCCCCATGCTGTAGTCACTTCTGAGCAAATCTAAAAGCGGTACATATAAAAACCTCCATGCATACAAAGACACGGAGGTAACATCCAATACTATGAATCTTGCATTCCTCGGCAGGCGTGGAAACACTTATGCCCTTCGGGCACCTGCTGTCTTCGGCAGTCAATTGCTTAATTAGCATAGCACTGCTTTGAGGGTATGTCAACTTCTTTTTTACAAAACAAAAAATAATTTTTCTTAAAAACTTTTCACTCTGATTATGGTTAATCGCCCTCTTCCAACATAAGCTGGAAAATGGTTCTCAATTTTTGCAGCTCTTTATTATCCGGTGTTTCTTCCAAAGCTCTGTCAATTTGAGCTAAAGCAAGCCGAATAAATCCCTGAAATTGCTTATTTGTCATCCCCATACAATCGCCTCCCTTCTATAATGAAAATACCGTCTACGAAGTAACTTCATTATAACAAAAGGATTTTTGAGTGTAAAGCATTCATTCTATTATGCATAGATACGCTTTAGTTACTATTCACGGTGCCTTGCACCCCGCTGCAAGGCATCCGGCCGATAAAGTTGCGGTTTCAGGCATCCAGCCCGTCTACACTCCGTTCCGGTCCGTCCTAAACAAGCGTCACAGGCGCTTAGGACCGCCGAAGGCGACTTTTCAATGGGCTGGATGCGTTACAGTTTGCGGCCGGTTAGGCCGTGAACTGTAACACGCTTTAAGAACTTGTTGCAAGGCACCGTGAATCGTAATCTTTTACAATCACATTGCAGTAAAAAACAAGGAGATCTATGTTTTAGAAAAGCTGCTAAGTGAAGCAGCTTTTCTTCGTTCAAGGCTGAAACCGAAGAGGAGTTGGAGATGGTTAAAGATATGGATGTACCAGTTATATTTCAGGATATCTGTGGAAAGGAATCTTCACATTTTCAGAATATTTTTCATTTTCTTCATGCAAAACCAATAATTTTTGTCACTCGCATATTTTGCTTCCTTTATGTGTCTGGCAATATCGTCCTGGTTCCGCAGCCAGTCAGACCGGACGACCCCTAAGCGCAGACACCTTCTTGCTTCTTTCATCTTCTCTTCCCCGTTATCGGCATTTTGCATCTGCTCCAGAAAGGCCGATGCCCTTCTGTCATAGAGTGGATGGGAAAATTCCTGGAGCCCCGCTATGTATTCCAATTCAAAAAGGCGGCTGCTTCCGGCATCCGGCAGAAAGCAGGTTTCCTCGGATGTACCTGTGATATGCAGATAATAGAGGGATGCCCTGTTTTTTCCTTCTTTCTTTCGGATAATTCGTCCCAGCCGCTGGACACGCTGACGCTGTGCGGATGTGCCGGACAAAATGATTCCCACAGAAGCATCCGGAATGTCCACTCCTTCGTCCATTGCTTTACAGGCAACCAGAATCCGGATATCATTCACACGAAACCGTTCCAGAATATTTCTGTTGGCCTGGTCGCCCATTTTCGAATGATATCGTCCGACTTTTCCCGGATACCTCTCCTGCAAAATCCGGTACAGTTCCTCCGCCTGGCTGATCCGTTCCCCGAAGATAAGTATTTTTTCGTGCAAAGCCAGCCTTTCTATCAGGACGCATGCACAGGAAATCCTTGCCGAAGCCATGCAGACCAGACTTTTTCTCCTATAAGAAATCATCATGAACTTTGATGCGGCCTCCGCAATCTCTTTATTTTTTCCTGCTGCCATCGTACGCAAAAGCTCATAAAACTCACTCTGGCTCAATTTGTCCAAAAAGGGCTGATCACTCAACAGCTTTCGGTACAGCACAATCAGACTGTCCGTGAGTTCATCGTATTCGCTCCGTTCCTCTCTTTCAAAAGACAGACCAATATGGTAAATATCATACCGGCAGACTGTCCGCATGGAAGAGGCTTTGGCCATTTCGTAACTGTAGATCTTCCGGCCCAGAACGGAGGCCAGATAGTGCTGTGCCTGTCCGGACGGCAGAGTCGCGGAAAGTCCCAAGGAGTAAAATTGTGTTTCCTCCGGCTTTATGTATGGTAAAAATTCGAAAATAAGCTGATTCTGCCCGCTCACATAGTGATGGCACTCATCGGCAATCAACAGTACGGCTTCTCCCTTTCGGAGTTCCGCCAATATCTGTCTGGCCAATTCATAGCGCGCGGAATTGATCACATAAATCATATATTTACAGTCCAAAGAGGCCTGATTCCCGCCTCCCCTCAGGCCAATCTTTCCTCGGAAAGACAGCATGGCGTGGTTTTCTTTGGCCGAAGCCGTCAGATATTCCCGCAATGCGCGATCCCACTGACGCATCAAACCACCGGTAGGGACTACAATTTTTATATGCAATTCCTGCCCCAGCATATTCTCCAGACGCCTAGCAGCTTCCAGAGCCAGCAGGGTCTTTCCGGAGCCCGTGACCGCCTGTACCATGCCTCTTCCTTTGTTTGACAGCCAACGTTCCAGGCACTCCTCCTGCCATTGATAAAGTTTCTTTTCCATATTCACGATTCTCCTGAATTGTTTAAGGCTGGTTTAGCAATTGCGTATATGTACCCATGTCTCTTATGTTTTATTATATGAAAGATTTCATTATATTTCAAGCGTATCTTAAAGTTATACCGCTTTGCAGAGAATCCCGAGTTACTGTTCACACGGCGCCTTGCACTCAGCTGCAAGGCATCCGGCCAATACAGTGATGGAGCGGCATCCAGCCCGTCTACACTCCGTTTCGCTCCGTCCTAAACAAGCGTCACAGGCGCTTAGAACCGCCGTCAGGCGAATTTTCAATGGGCTGGATGCGTTACAGTTCGCGGCCGGTTAGGCCGTGAACTGTAACAATCCCGAAGGATGCTTGAGGCTACAAAAGCAGGTACAGGTTAAGATTAAAAAAACCTTTCGCAAATGTTAATCGTACTAAATATTTTATTATTGCCATTGGAATATACAATGGCAGCTAAGGAAAAGTACAGCGAATATTTTGGTTTTACGGAAGAAGAGGTGGATCTGCTTTACGGGCGCTATCTTAAGGCACATCCGGCGCCCTCCGTCAGCCGGACGGGACTGGCTCTCTGGTATGACGGATATCAGACCGTATCCGGGAAAAAAATATACAATCCCCGTTCGGTAGCCGCCGCACTCAGCGACGGCCAATTGGGAAGCTACTGGACAAGTTCGGGGCCTTACGATGAGATTTTCTATTATATTGAACACAATATTGGTCAAGTGCGTGATGACCTTGCGCTGATGGTCTCGGGTACGCCTGTCCCGGCAAATGTACAAGAATATGCCTCCACCTCCATGAACCTGACGACCCGGGACGAGATTTTCTCTGCAATGGTCGTATATGGTTTTTTAACTTACAAGGACGGGTACGTGTCCATTCCCAATAAAGAGTTGATGGATAAATTTACAGATATGATTCGAAAAGAGCCCTCTCTGGGATATGTACACCGACTCGCCAGAGAATCCCGGAGGATGCTTGATGCAGCAAAAGCAGGGGATATTGCCACTATGCTTCATATTCTGGAATTTGCCCACAATACGGAAAGTCCGCTGCTTAGTTACAGCAATGAAGCGGAACTGGCAGCCGTAATCCGTCTGGTCTATCTGGAAGCCAGAGATTTTTATCAGATTGAACGAGAAGACAAGGCTGGAATTGGATATGCTGATATCCGGTTCCACAAAACATGAGGTAGGTGTTGCTGATTCTTCAATAGTTTTGTACCTGATTTATCTCTTCGAATAATAAAAAGTCTGTTCTTTGATCCTATTTTCTTCATGCCTTCTCTTTATGTTAGGGTCACTATCTTGTGCATTTCGAATAAGTTCAATCTATATTGCTAATACGTTTTTCAAGTGTTTGTATAGTGTCATAATTTCTCCCACTATTAACTGTTTTCGTTAAAATTTGCACAAACTCCAAGGCATTTCCGAGGTGTCGCATTCCAAATAATTTTAATGCTTCATATATCCAAATTCCAATATATCCGCAATCCTTTCACAAGCCATGCCATCACCATATGGATTCGATGCATGGGCCATTGCGTCGTAAGCGATATGGTCATTCAGTAGCTTTGTAAAAGAAGAATAGATTACCTCCTCATCTGTGCCAACGAGTTTTAATACACCTGCTTTAATCCCTTCCGGTCTTTCCGTCGTATCACGCATGACAAGAACTGGCTTTCCAAGAGAGGGTGCTTCTTCCTGGATTCCGCCGGAATCTGTAAGGATCAAATAGGAATGACTTAAGAAATTATGAAAATCAAGGACATCCAGTGGTTCGATCAGCCTGATCCGGTCATCGTTACCGAAAACTTCCGCAGCTGTGGTTCTGACCATAGGATTCAGATGGATTGGATAAATGGCTTTTACATCGTTATGTTCATCTAGCACATGCTTGATTGCTCGAAACATATGGTACATAGGCTCACCAAGATTTTCACGCCGATGAGCTGTGATCAATATGAGACGACTGTCCTTCGCCCAAGTCAGTTCTGGATGGGTATAATCCGCCCGAACCGTTGTTTTCATGGCATCGATAGCTGTGTTTCCCGTAACAAAAATGGTTTCCGGTTTCTTCCCCTCCTGAATGAGATTTGCTTTTGATATCTCTGTGGGGGCAAAATTAAATGAAGAAATAATTCCTACAGCTTCTCTATTAAATTCTTCAGGATATGGACTGTAGATGTTATATGTTCTGAGACCGGCTTCTACATGACCGACAGGAATCTGCAGGTAGAAAGCTGCAAGAGCAGTTGCAAACGTAGTTGATGTATCACCGTGTACTAGGACAATATCTGGACGGACGTTTTCGAGAATTTCTTTCATACCGTTCAGAACAGAAGTCGTAATGTCGTAAAGTGTCTGCTTGCTCTTCATGATTGAGAGGTCGTAGTCAGGAATAACGCCGAAAGCTTCCAATACCTGATCCAGCATAGTTCTGTGCTGACCGGTGACGGCTACGACTGTTTGTAGGGAAGCTCTCGATTGAAGTTCCTTCACGAGGGGACACATTTTGATAGCTTCAGGCCGGGTGCCGAAGGCTAACATAATTGTTTTTGTTTTAGCAAATTGAATGCTCATTTCATCGCTCCTAATTTATATTGCATATAGAATCTCAGTCATACTGATTGAGATTTTAGCAAAATTTAAACTTCTAATATTCTCTTTCAAAATTTTGTGCCATAGCAGTTCGTCAGGCTATAATGATCATTTCGACTTTTCCGAAACTGCGCTCACTCCCACAATCACTTCCACTGCTTCTTTCAAGGATCTCACAGTCACATCTTGTCCGAAGTCCAAGTTTTTACTATTGTCCACTGCGTCAGCACTGCTTATCAACACTGTCTTACATCCAGCATTCTTTCCAGATCGTATATCCTGTTTGCCATCACCTATCATCCAACTGCGTTCCAGATCAATGTTAAAATCACTGGCAGCTTGTAATAACATTCCTGGTTTCGGTTTACGGCAATCACAATCGAATTTTAAAGATTTAATCTCTCCTTCAAAACCTTTATCGGGATGGTGTGGACAATAATAGATCGCATCAAGATAAGCCCCCTCATTACCGAGAAGCGTTTCCATTTTATTATGAATAGTTTTTAACTGTTCCACAGTTATCTCGCCACGAGCAATCACGGGTTGATTCGTACATACTATAGCCAAATATCCACTGTCATTAATAAGATGGATAGCATGTGCCACATCGTCCTTCAACTCAAATTCATTAATATCACCAAGGAAGCCTACATAACGATTTATAGTTCCATCACGGTCTAAAAATACAGCCTTCTGTGGTTTTGAGAGATTCCTACTGTATACTTTCCCACGTCTTAAATCTAATGATACCTGCTCGAACCGCTCTGATGTTCCCATATCCTTCACATATTCAGGGCTGTCATAAGCAAAAATACGGCCTGTTGAAACAAGCGGTTTTAGAATATCACGATCTAAATCTACCTTGTGTTCAGCATCAATATTCACAGGATTTATACCTGAACATTTTAGCAGCTCTGTATTTAAAATATGTAATCCTGCATTAACCCTGTTTTTATACCACTGCGGTCTTATATCTTCTTTTGTAAGCCATTGTTTCACCACACCATCTTCAGAACTGATAATTAAACCACTGTCATATGGATGATTGTTCGGATGTGTGAATAATGTTGCTAGCCCCTTATGCTCTTGATGAAATCTTACTAATCTATGGAAATCAACATCAAACATTGAATCGGCATTTAACAACAGAAAATCACCATCCAGCTTGCCAATCTCCCATAGTTTGAATAAAGCTCCTGCATTGCCAAGAGGCTGCTTCTCAAAAAAATAATTTATATTACATCTAAAAGCACCACCATCATCAAAAAAATCCTCTATCTTCTCCGCCATATGTGAAACAGTAAGAATGATGTCCGTAAATCCTTGACGAACAAGACATTCTATCTCCCATTGAAGAATTGGTTTATTAGCTATTGGAATTAATGGTTTCGGAATATCAGATGCGATACTTGCTACCCTTTTCCCTAGCCCACCAGCCATAATCACTGTTTTCATAAGACTTTATCCCCTTTGCTTTGGTCATACTTGCCAAAAAATTTATCTTCCAACATTAAACACCAACAATGGTAAATAGGAAGATGAAGTTCTTGTATCAGATAAGTTTCCGTTTCAGGAGCTTTGACCACCACATCTGCTGTAGATGCCAGTTCTCCGCCATTTGCTCCTGTGAGACCTATGACTTTAATCTCCAACGCCTTTGCAACAACCACAGCGTTCATAATGTTCTGACTGTTACCAGATGTACTAATACCTAAGAAGACATCGCCCGGTCTTCCGAATCCAAAAAGCTGTTGTGCGAAAACCCCATATCCGTCTACATCATTGATATATGCGGTAGAAAGTGCTTCATGCGCTACAAGAGGAATTGCCATCAGGGAACGCTCCAAGTTCTTTGTAAGCTGTGGACCTCGAACACGATCTATCTCACACAGCCTTTTAGCAAAATCAGGAGTTACAGGTCTTGGTGTCCTAAACCTTTTCATCAGTTCACCGGCAATATGTTCTGAATCCGCTGCCGACCCTCCATTTCCTGCTACAAGTAGTTTATGATCCGTAGAAAAAGTTTGCTCCATTACTTCATAGGCAGAAATAATGGAAGACGTAATACTCTTCAATTTTGGATATCGTTGTACCAGTAGGTCGATGTGTTTTTGCAATCTTAGATCTAATGTTTTTTCTTCCAAAAATTTAATCCTTTCAATTGGTATCTAATAGAATTATCTCATTCACTTTTAAAATAGATTGGTATTCATTCTTTCTACATATGCCTTTAAATCTTTAAGAATAAATTCTTTATTAAATAAATAATTATGATTACCAGTAATATAT
>VSNK01000058.1 GCA_009774255.1 Faecalicatena sp. | reverse complement strand
ATCGTATGCCTTTTCTGTCAGATAAATATTTTTCTTCCGCTTATCCTCTTCATTGGGCACACAAAGGATATATCCCTTTTCATCCAGACGCTTCAAAAGCCCGGTCACAGTCGGATTTTTCAGATTCAGATTCCGCTCCACATCTCTCTGGCTGACCTCTTCCTTGTTCGTGTGGAACAGGTAATCCAGAACCGCGCATTGAGAGGAAGTAATACCAATCCCTCTCAGGCGGTCATTCAATTCCTTTTCAAATACATTGTTGATCTGCTTCACAAGAAATCCTATCGGCTGTTTCCGGTTTTCCATACACATCCTCCCGTATCACGGTCCCTTTTTTCTCTTTGCCACAAAATCCTGTATCATTCCGTACACCTCTTCCAGATCGGACTTATCCACTTCCCCAAGCAGCGCGTACACCATCTTCCGGTTGATATAAGGATTGACATGTATCATGATATGTTTAATCTGCGGAAATGCCTTCTCGATCTCGTCATGCACATTTTCCGCAATCTCATGAGACTCATTCAGGGACAGATGACCGTCTGCGGCGATCTCCAGATCCACGTAGATCTTATTTCCAAATTCTCTTGTCTGCAGGGAATCCACCCGCATGACCCCCTGCTGTCTCTGTACCAGAGTACGGATCTTCTGCTGAGTCTCCTCGTCACAGGATTTGTCAACCATTTTATCCACCGCATCTTTAAAGATCTCATAGGCAGCCTGGAAGATGAACAGGCAGATAATCACACTTGCCAGAGGGTCCATCAGAGGGAATCCCATCCGGGCTCCGATGATACCGATCAATGCTCCCACAGAAGACAGGGAGTCCGAACGGTGATGCCACGCATCCGCCATCAAAGCACCGGAATTCACCTTTTTCGCATTTCCACGCGTATACCAGAACATCCACTCTTTCACCGCAATTGACAGGATTGCCGCCGCGACCGCGAGCCTTCCCGGAACCGCCATATCCGAAACACTGCCCCCGGCAATCTTGCGCAGACCGGAAAATCCGATTCCGGCTCCTGTGACTGCCAGCACGGCCGACAGCAATATCGCCGCTACGCATTCCATGCGCTCATGTCCGTAGGGATGCTCTTTATCCGCCTTCTTTCCGGCCAGCTTGATCCCGATTATGACTACAAAGGTACTGAACACATCCGAGGCCGAATGAACCGCATCCGATACCATCGCCTCCGAGGAGGCCAGGATTCCCGCCGCCAGCTTCGCCAGAGCAAGAAGTGTATTCGCAATAATGCTGGTCTTTGACACACGCATTGCAATCTGTTCCATCGTCATAGTTTCCTGTTGTTCCATATCAAACCCCTTTTTATAGTTTATCGGAAAAACACCTCCGGCAGAACCGAATATGTAAAGAATTTCCAGTTGTGCGGTTGCAATCCGAAATTTCAGTTTTATGCAATTTATTGCAATAAAACTGAAATTTCGGATTAGCAACCCACTTATTAATGAGCAAAAAGCGGCTGCGTTAGCAGACGCAAGAGTGCGTCAGCACGGTTTTTGCGAATGGATAAGTGGGTTGGATGCTCCTTGGAGCATCCAACCGCACAGCTGGAAGAATTTCGCCGCGTCCCCTCATAGGGTTATCGTTCACTGCCCAGCTAGCGAACTGTAACCTCATAGACTCTACTGCCCCTGCGTCTCACGCCGGATCTGAAGCTGGAGATTCACTCCAAAAGGATTTACTACTACCCCCGCGGCCTCGGGTGCAAGAATCCCCGCGATCTTATCCGCAGGAAGCACAGCCGTCTTTATCTCCTTGTCCTTATTCATGCCCAAAAACTTTTTGTATTCCTGTATATCGGTAAAAACAGGCTGAAATACCTGTCCGTTCTTCTGCTTCATCACCAGAGTTCCTGCGTTTTCCTTGACAGGAATGATATAGCTTCCGCGCTGGTAATGTACCATCATTTCCTCATGAAGTTCGCTTAATTCCCCGCTCATCTCCGGCTTCTGCATTTTGCGTATCTCCTGCATAAAATAAAGAGCGGTCAGGTGAAGCTGGGGATTCTCCACCAGGACTTTTCCGTCCTCCGGATTCTTCCTGCGGATGATCTCGTCCAATTGAATCGCTACCTCCGTCGGCATATCCCGGTTCACGAGAAGACAGTTCACTCCCAGCGGGATCAAACTGACGAAAAATGCCAGAAGATCCTTCTTTTCCACCTTCACCGCCTGCACCGGCTCCTTCTCCTTCAAAAGCTTTTCCGCCGCTTTCTTTGCGGCCTCCTCCTCAAAGAACAGAAGAATCTCATCATCATAGGTTTCGGCATCACATACCACATAGGGCATTCTGGTGCAGAGTGACAGAATCATATAGACGGCATCCGCCTTTCTGAGCATCTCGGCTGCCGTCCTCTTCACCGCAATATCATCACTTTTGTTTTCATTACTCATTTGAAACTCTCCTCCAGAACGTATCGAAATCAGAATATTCGGACAGATACACGTCCGCCGTATTCCAGATCTTTCCCAGCTTTCCGTCATTGGCCCTGTCATAGACAGCAATAGTACAAAAACCTGCTTTTTTTGATGTCAGGACGGCATGGTACGCGTCCTCAAAAACCAGGGTTTCCCAGGGCTCCGTATCGAGCTGCAGGGAGGCCGCCAGATAAATATCCGGCCGGTTCTTATCGGTATCCATCTCCGTACAGGTCAGCATTCCGTCAAAATAGTTCAGGATGCCCACCCGCCTTAACGCGGCCTCCACATTCCCCCGGTCACTGGTCGTGACGAGCACCATCGGGATCTTATGTTTCCGGAAACCCTCCAGAAATTCGCGCACGCCTGGTTTCAGAGGCACTTTCTGCGCATAAAAGTCCCTGACCTCCTGGTTGATACCGTCCAGCACTTTATTCCGCGTCTTCCCCAGATGATAGTGCTGGATCAGATAATCCGCCCCCTGCTGCAGGCTCATGGTAGATAATGCTTCCCCCAGATTTTTTTCTGCCTCGATTCCGAGTGATCTCAGATACAGTTCCCCCAGATTCGCCCAGACCGGCATCGAATCCAGAAGCGTTCCGTCCACATCAAATATTACACCTTTAATCATATATGGCTCCTTTTGAATCCCTGTACGCACAGGGATTGCCTGCCCGACAAACGCGGGTGGTTCCCGTTATTTTCCTGCAACTCCTTACCGCAGGAAATTCTCAATGATCACAGCCTCCGCTTCTTCCTCGGACATTCCGAAAGTCCTAAGCTTGATCAGCTGCTCGTCATTGATCCTTCCGATGGCGGCCTCATGTACGATCTGCGCATCTACATGCTTCGCGTTGATCTCCGGAATAGAACTGATCTCCGCCTGATCCATAATGATGGAATCACACTGCACATGTGCATGACACCGCTGATTTCCGATGGCACGGGGATGAAATACCTGCCTGGAGCTTCCCTTTGCCACGGAACGGGAAATAATCCTGGCAGAACTGTTCTCTCCGCTCAGTTCCACATCCATATTGGAGACCGCACACTGATCCTCATGGGTCATCAGCTTTTCCGTCACGTAGAGCTTCGCGTTCTCCGCCAGTTCTATATAATTCTCACGGTTCGTAGAATCCACGCCCCGGATCTGTGTGGTCTCCAGTGTAAAAACCGAATTCTCCCCCACATAGATCTTTGTGACAGGATTGAGCACCTTGCTGCCGGTTCCACTGCCCTCCGCGTAATGATTTTCCAAATACTTTACATTGGCGTTTTTTCCCACATGGAAGGTATGGATCCCGTCATGGCGGGTCTCGCTGCAGCCCTCGCCATGGATTCCGCAGCCTGCCACGATGGTCACATCCGCTCCGTCCTCCACATAAAAGTCATTATATACCACATCCACTCCAGGCTCTGACATGACCACAGGGATGTGTACCTGTTCGTCTTTCGCGTCGCCGCTGATGTGAATGTCGATGCCAGGCTTTTCCTCCTTTTTCACAATCCGGATATGCCGGCTGTCCCCATGGCACACCGCCATCCCGTTGAGCCGCAGGTTGTAGGCTCCCTCCTGCTTAAATCCATAAGAATCGATTACATTTAACACATTTTGCGTGACATCATTCAGTTTCACAAAGCTCCCCTCCCTTCTGCAGCCTGCAGGCACAGGACTCTGTTTCCTCTCCAAACAGCTGCGGCATAATCTCCTGCGCCGCTCCGATGGCGCTTACCTTTCCGTCAGAAAGCACCATGATCCGGTCTGCCATCCGGATGATCCGCTCCTGGTGTGAGATCAGGATCAGACTCTCCTTTTTTTCCTTATGAAGCTTCTCGAACCGCTTGATCAGCATGGAAAAACTCCACAGATCGATCCCCGCCTCGGGCTCGTCAAAGATACAAAGCTTGTGCTGCTTTGAGAGTACCGTGGCAATCTCGATCCGCTTCATCTCCCCGCCCGAGAGCGTGGAGTCCGCCTCCCGGTCAATATATTCCATGGCGCATAAGCCAACACTACTAAGCAGCCCGCAGCACTCGTCCTCGGAAAGTGTCCTGCCCGCCGCCAGATTCAGCAGGCGACGCACAGTCATCCCCTTAAAACGGGGCGGCTGCTGAAAGGCAAAGCCAATGCCTGCTTTCGCACGTTCATCGACGGACATCCCGGTGATGTCCTGTCCGTTTAACAGAATCTTTCCTTCCGTCTCCTTATGAATCCCCATCAGCACTTTGGCAAGGGTTGATTTTCCACCGCCGTTAGGGCCGGTAATGACCAGCATCTCTCCGTCCTCAACGGAAAAACTGACATCTGAAAGAATCTCCGGCTGCCCGGCTTCATCCTGCACATCATATGATAAATGTTCTACCTGTAACACGTTTTCCAACTCCTTCTTCTACCAAAAATAGTAAATGCAGTCCATCCTTGTAGTAAAAATGTAATACCACTTTCGGATTTTGTCAACTATTTCATGGCTTTTAAAACACATTACTTGCGTTTTTGAGATGTTTTAGGATTTCGTGAGCGCAAAAGCGCGGAGAAATCCGTGTATCATGAGCCTCAAAATACGTTTGGCACTTTCATCATAGTATATCACAATATTTATCAAATCGAAACAAAAATTTTTCCAGCTGTGCAGTTGCAATCCGAAATAGTTACAGGTCACACTTTCACCAGGCGTGACCTGCAACTCAGGCCGCATTTTGAATTGCCTACGGCAATGGGCGGCCTGAATACCAGCTTTTATGTGCATCCTCCCGACCAATCAGCGTGGTGATTGGCCGGGGTGTGACATGTAGCCAGAAATATCAGTTTTATGCAATTTATTGCAATAAAACTGATATTTCGGATTAGCAACCCACTTATTAATGAGCAAAAAGCGGCTGCGTTAGCAGACGCAAGAGTGCGTCAGCACAGTTTTTGCGAATGGATAAGTGGGTTGGATGCTCCAAGGAGCATCCAACCGCACAACTGGATTTTTTGATAAACAGTATAAAACAGTTGACAACAGTTCAATACTGTTATATACTGTTTATACAGAAGGGAGGGATGACATTGAAATTGATCATTAACAATTCTTCCATGCAGCCCATCTATGAGCAGATCGTCTCACAGATCAAAAAGTGCATCATGCAGGGAGAATTGCAGGAGGGACATATGCTCCCGTCAGTCCGCACTCTGGCAAAGGAACTGAAGGTCAGCGCTCTCACCGTGAAGAAAGCCTATGATGCCCTGGATGCGGAAGGCTTTGTCGTCACCGTACACGGGAAGGGCAGCTTCGTCACACTGGCGAACCAGGAACTGATGCTGGAGGAAAAGAAGAAGGAAGTGGAGGCGGATCTGGAGATGGCCATCCGGAAAGGCAAAAGCTGCGGTATGAGCAATCAGGAGATCACAGATTTATTTCAGATTATATTGGAGGATCAATAGAGATGATTAAAATGGAAAATGTAAAAAAACATTATAAAGACTTTGACCTAGAGTGCACCATGGAAGTCCGCCCGGGCTGTGTCACCGGACTGATCGGCAAGAACGGGGCAGGTAAAACTACGGCTTTTAAAACAATCCTCGGGCTGATCGATACGGACGGAGGCTCAGTGCAGGTCTTTGGAAAGCCGATCCGGGCGTTTGGAAAGCAGGATCGTGAAAAGCTTGGTGTGGTCCTCTCTGATTCGGGTTTCAGCGGCGTCCTGACTGTCACAGATCTGCTCCCCATTCTTAACGCAATGTACCCGGATTTTCAAAAGGAAGAATTTATCAGAAAATGTGAAGCATTTTCTATCCCACTGAAAAAGAAGATTACGCAGTTTTCCACAGGAATGAAGCGGAAGCTGCAGGTTCTGACGTCCCTCTCCCATGACTCCCGGCTGCTGATCCTGGATGAACCTACTGCCGGGCTGGATGTGGTGGCAAGGGACCGGCTGCTGGAACTCCTCAGAGATTATATGGAGCAGGGAGAACGCTCTATTCTGATCAGTTCCCATATCTCTTCGGATCTGGAGGGCTTCTGCGACGACCTGTATATGATCGACGGCGGAAAGATCATCCTGCACGAAGACACCGATGTACTGCTTGGCAGCTATGCGCTTCTCAAATTGACGGAGGAACAATACGAAGCGGTCGACAAAGCCTATATTCTCTGGCGCAAAAAGGAAAGCTACGGATACGGCTGTCTGACAGACCAAAAGCAGTTCTATCTGGAAAATTATCCGGATATCGCCGTTGAAAAAGGAAGCATTGATGAATTGCTCCTGACGATGATATGCGGAGAAAAGCAAAAATAAAAGACCGCAGAAGCGTTTTTAAATTTTACAGAGAATTTTTATAGAAAGGAATCAATCGGATTATGAAAGGATTATTGATCAAGGATCTTCAACTGATAAAAAGCCAGAAGCAGTTCTTAGGGGCAGTTGCAGTTATCTCGGCTATTTTCATTTTTTACTATGGAAACATCATATTCATTGCCGGCTATATGACTGCCATGCTTTCTATGGTATCTGTTTCTACGATCTCCTATGACCAGCACGAAAATGGCATGGGCTTTTTGATGACCCTTCCGCCCAGCCGGAGCGATTATGTAAAGGAAAAATATCTCCTGATGCTGCTGGTAACAGGAGTTTCTCTGGCTGTCTCACTTTTATTTACAGGCATAATCGTTCTTATGAACAAATTTACGCAGGGGGAAGATCAAGTGTCCGGAGCGATCATGGCAAGTATCGTGTGCGCCGTGCTGGTACAGTCCCTCATGATACCGCTCAATCTGAAATATGAGTCTGAAAAAAGCCGTGTCGCAGTCATGGTACTCATGGGAGCCGTTTATGGGATCGTATTTGTAGGCGTTTCCCTGTTCAAGCGCTTTCACATTGATCCGGATGCTCTCCTGCAAAAGGCAGATCCTGTATCCTTACTTATCATTCTTGCCGTGATTCTGTCGGCAATGGTGGTGATTTCGTTTCTGATCTCACTGCGGATCATAAAAAAGAAGGAATTCTGATCCCCGCCTAAACTTTTCTAAACCGTATAGTTACAGTTCACGGCCTAACCGGCCGCGAACTGTAACGCATCCAGCCCATTGAAAATTCGCCTTACGGCGAGGGGCTGGATGCCTCAAACCGCAGCTTTACCGGCCGGATGCCTTGCAGCATGGTGCAAGGCACCGTGAACAGTAACACCGTATAAACTTTTCAATAAGCCCACGAAAAAACAAGTTGAATTCTCTTAAGAGTTGTAGTATAATCTTAACAATTTGGGAATGCGGGCAGCGATCATACGGAATAACTTCCATTTTTGTTTATCTCCCTGTGTGACATGTCGGATCAATACCCCGCAGCTGACTGCGGGGTATTTTCTTGTTCTATAGGAAATTTCTTCGAATTTTCCTATAGAACAAAACCCTCCGGGGGATGCGCACTGCGGCGTACAAGGTAGATGTCGCTATGCGACCGCCGCAGGCGCGAGTTTCGCAAGCGAAACTCTTTGTTCCGCCTCCCGGATGCTTCTGCCAGAACTGTGCGGAAGAATAATTACGATACCATCAGACTATCAGATGAAAACGAATGAAGGGAAAGGTGAATGGATGAAAGCGTTTCTCATTTTAGAAGACGGAACGGTGTTTACGGGTACAAGCATTGGTTCCACAAGAGATATGATCAGTGAAATCGTATTCAATACGTCTATGACAGGATATTTAGAGGTGTTGACAGACCCTTCTTACGCGGGGCAGGCCGTTGTGATGACCTATCCTTTAATCGGCAATTACGGAATCACGCCGGATATGGAATCCCGGAAGGCATGGCCGGACGGTTATATTGTCCGTGAATTATCCCGTATGCCAAGTAATTTCCGCTGCGAAGGCACCATCCAGGAGTTTCTTGAAAAGCAGGATATCCCGGGAATCGCCGGAATCGACACCCGTGCCCTCACCCGGATCCTCCGTGAAAAGGGAACCATGAACGGGATGATTACGACCAATCAGAATTACAACCTTAAGGAGATCCTTCCTTTGTTAAAAGCCTATCATATCGGGGATGTTGTTTCCAGGGTGACCTGTACCAAGAAGCAGGTTCTTCCCGGCAGCGGCAAAAAAGTAGCACTTCTTGACCTGGGGGCAAAGAAAAATATTGCCAGATCTTTAAATGAACGCGGCTGTGAGGTGACGATTTATCCGGCACACACCACTGCGGATGAGATTATCTCCACAAATCCGGACGGTATCATGCTTTCCAACGGGCCCGGAGACCCGGCGGAATGTGTTTCTATTATCGAAGAAATCAAAAAATTATACCAGACGAATATTCCTGTTTTTGCGATCTGCCTTGGGCATCAGCTCATGGCCCTTGCCACAGGCGCCCTGACCCATAAGCTGAAGTACGGTCACCGCGGCGGCAACCATCCGGTGAAGGACCTGAAAACAGGCCGTGTCTACATTTCTTCCCAGAATCATGGATATGTGGTGGACGCGGAGCATATGGATCCCCATATTGCCGTCCCCGCCTTTATTAATGTGAATGACGGCACCAACGAGGGGCTGGAATATGTAAACAAAAAGATCTTTACGGTGCAGTTCCATCCGGAGGCCTGTCCGGGCCCGCAGGATTCAGGATACCTGTTTGACAGATTCATGGAAATGATGGAGGGATAAAGAATGCCTAGAGATATGAGCATCAAAAAAGTACTGGTCATCGGCTCCGGCCCGATCGTGATCGGCCAGGCCGCGGAATTTGATTATGCGGGAACCCAGGCATGCCGTTCCCTGAAGGAAGAAAACCTGGAAGTCGTCCTCTTGAACTCCAACCCTGCCACGATCATGACCGACAAGGATATTGCGGACAGGGTCTATATCGAGCCGCTGACGCTGGAAGTGGTGGAACAGCTGATCCTAAAGGAAGCGCCCGACAGCATCCTTCCCACCCTGGGAGGCCAGGCCGGCCTGAATCTCGCCATGGAACTGGAGGAATCCGGTTTCCTGAAAGAGCATCAGGTTCGCCTCATCGGCACCACATCCGAGACCATCAAAAAGGCGGAGGACCGTCTGGAATTCAAGGCTGCCATGGAACGGATCGGGGAGCCTGTGGCGGCTTCCCTGGTGGTAGAATCTGTGGAGGACGGACTGGCATTCGCGAATAAGATCGGCTATCCGGTGGTCCTCCGTCCGGCCTACACCCTGGGCGGCAGCGGCGGCGGAATTGCCCGCAATTCTCATCAGCTCGTGGAGATTCTGGAGAACGGTCTCCGTCTCTCCCGTGTAGGGCAGGTTCTTGTGGAACGCTGTATCGCAGGCTGGAAGGAGATCGAATACGAAGTGATGCGGGACGGAAACGGCAACTGCATTACCGTATGTAATATGGAAAATATTGACCCCGTAGGCGTACACACCGGGGACAGTATCGTAGTGGCGCCCTCTCAGACACTGGGGGATAAGGAGTACCAGATGCTGCGTACTTCCGCCCTGAAGATCATTGACGAGCTGAAGATCACCGGAGGCTGCAACGTACAGTATGCCCTGCACCCGGAATCATTCGAGTACTGCGTCATTGAGGTCAATCCACGTGTCAGCCGCTCTTCTGCCCTGGCCTCCAAAGCCACCGGCTATCCCATCGCGAAGGTGGCTGCGAAGATCGCCCTCGGCTATACGCTGGACGAGATCAAAAATGCCATCACACACAAGACTTATGCCAGCTTTGAACCGATGCTGGACTACTGCGTGGTCAAGCTCCCAAGGCTTCCCTTTGATAAGTTCATTAGTGCCAAACGGACCCTGACTACCCAGATGAAGGCCACCGGGGAGGTTATGAGCATCTGCGATAATTTTGAAGGCGCATTGATGAAAGCCATCCGTTCCCTGGAGCAGCATGTAGACTGCCTGCTGTCCTACGATTTCTCGGACTTGTCGGACGATGAACTGACAGAACAGCTTTCCGTCGTGGACGATATGCGGATTTGGCGAATCGCGGAAGGGCTCCGCAGAGGGTTCGGCTATGATCTGATTCATGAAAAGACCATGATCGACACCTGGTTCATCGATAAGCTTGCCATCCTTGTGGAGATGGAGCATGCCCTGCAGACAGAGGAACTGACGCCGGAGCTTCTCAGAGAAGCAAAGCGAATCGAATTCCCGGACAACGTGATCGGCAGGCTGACCGGCCACACAGAGCGGGAAATCCATGACCTGCGCCGCGCCAATGGAATCGTGGCAGCCTATAAGATGGTAGACACCTGCGCGGCGGAATTTGCGGCGGAGACGCCCTACTACTATTCTGTATTCGGCAGTGAAAATGAAGCCGAAGTAGCCGGTGACAGAAAAAAGGTGCTCGTACTGGGCTCCGGCCCGATCAGAATCGGACAGGGAATCGAATTTGACTTCTGCTCCGTACACTGTACCTGGGCATTTTCCCGGCAGGGCTATGAGACGATCATTGTAAATAATAATCCGGAGACCGTCAGCACGGACTTTGATATCGCGGACAAGCTGTATTTCGAGCCTCTCACTCCCGAGGATGTGGAGAGCATCGTGGATCTGGAAAAGCCGGACGGCGCTGTGGTACAGTTCGGCGGCCAGACGGCGATCAAGCTGACGGAAAGCCTGATGAAGATGGGTGTCCCCATCTGGGGAACCTCCGCGGAAAATGTAGACAAGGCCGAGGACCGTGAGCTCTTTGACCAGATCCTGGAGGAATGCCGGATTCCGCGTCCTTCCGGCGGAACCGTATTTACTGCCGAAGAGGCAAAGGAGGTGGCGAACCGTCTGGGTTATCCGGTCCTGGTAAGGCCTTCCTATGTACTGGGCGGGCAGGGAATGCAGATCGCCATCAATGACCATGATATCGACGAATTCATCGGCATCATCAACCGGATCGCCCAGGATCACCCGATTCTGGTGGATAAATACCTGAACGGAAAGGAAATCGAGGTAGACGCGGTCTGCGACGGGGAAGAAATCCTGATCCCCGGTATTATGGAGCATATTGAGAGGGCGGGCATTCATTCCGGAGACAGTATTTCCGTCTATCCGGCTCAGAGCCTGAGCAGCGCGGCAAAAGAAAAGATCGCGGAATACACCGCAAGGCTGGCAAAATCCCTTCACGTCATCGGACTGATCAATATCCAGTTCATCGTGTGCGGAGACGCAGATGTGTATGTCATTGAGGTCAATCCGCGTTCCAGCCGTACCGTGCCTTATATCAGCAAGGTCACAGGAATCCCCATCGTACCGCTGGCGGCACGGGTCATCATGGGAAGCAGGATACGGGAGTTGGGATATACTCCGGGACTGCAGAAGGAGGCAGATTATTTTGCGGTGAAGATGCCGGTATTCTCCTTTGAAAAGATCCGCGGCGCAGATATCAGCCTGGGGCCGGAGATGAAGTCCACAGGAGAATGTCTGGGAATTGCAGCTTCCTTTGATGAGGCACTGTACAAAGCGTTTCTCGGCGCAGGGATCAAGCTGCCGCGGTTTAAAAATATGATCCTGACCGTGAGGGATGAGGACAAAGAGGAAGCGGTAGAGATCGGGCGCAGATTTAAAAATATCGGATATCGTATCTTTGCCACCGCAGGCACGGCGGCAGCTTTGAATGCGGCCGGAGTCAAGGCCATCGCGGTGCGCAAGATCGAACAGGAATCGCCCAATCTGCTGGATCTGATCCTTGGCCATGAGATCGATCTGGTCATCGATACCCCGGCTCAGGGGGCGGAGCATTCCAGAGATGGTTTTGTGATCCGAAGAAATGCCATTGAGACCGGAGTGAATGTGCTGACAGCCATGGACACGGCCCGGGCACTGATCACCAGCCTGGAGAACACGGATATCAAGAAGCTGACGCTGATCGATATCGCGACAATCAAATAAAGAGAAATCAAGCACAATGAATACAAGAAAAGTGTGCATCCCCCGGAGGGTTGTTCTTCTATAGGAAAATTCGGAGAAGTTTCCTATAGTTTGAAAAAAGCTGCCAATGGCAGCTTTTTTAATTTTCATTCATTTTCGCCAGCTTCGCGCTCTGGTCGGCCGCAATCAGGCTGTCGATGATCTCGTCCAGATCACCGCCCAGAATCGTATCCAGCTTGTGCAAGGTCAGCTTGATCCGATGATCCGTTACCCGGCCCTGGGGGAAATTATAGGTCCGAATCTTCTCCGAACGATCTCCTGTCCCCACCTGGCTCTTTCGGGCTTCCGCCTCGGCGTCATGCTGCTTTGCCAGCTCCATCTCGTATAATCTGGCACGCAGTACCTTGAGGGCCTTGTCCTTATTCTTCAGCTGTGACTTTTCATCCTGGCAGGATATGACAATTCCGGTCGGAATATGTGTGAGGCGCACGGCGGAATCCGTCGTATTGACACACTGTCCGCCGTTTCCTGACGCGCGGAACACGTCGAATTTGCAGTCATTCATATCCAGCTCTACATCTACCTCTTCTGCCTCCGGCATGATCGCCACGGTGATCGTGGAGGTGTGGATCCTTCCGCCGCTCTCCGTCTCCGGGACGCGCTGTACCCGGTGCACACCGCTTTCATACTTCAGGCGGGAAAAGGCTCCCTGTCCGGTCAGCATAAACACACATTCCTTGAAGCCGCCGATCCCGTTCTCATTCAGAGAGATCATCTCCGGCCTCCAGCGGCGGGATTCGGCGTAATGTACGTACATGCGGTAGATCTCTGCCGCGAACAGCGCGGCCTCGTCTCCGCCGGCTCCTGCCCGGATCTCCACGATCACATTCTTGTCGTCATTGGGATCCTTGGGCAGAAGCAGAATCTTGAGTTCATGCTCCAGCTCCTCGATCCGTGCTTTGGAATCATTCAGTTCTTCCTTTGCCAGCTCCCGCATCTCTTCGTCGGATTCTTCATCCAGCATCGCAAGGCTGTCTTCCACGTTCTGTTTACATTGCTTATATTCCTTATATGCTTCCACGATCGGAGCCAGATCGCTCTGCTCTTTCATCAGTCTCTTGAAACGCTCCGTGTCATTGGCCACATCCGGCTCCTGCAGTTCTCCCATGACCTCTTCGTAGCGGATCAATAAATCCTCTAATCTGTCAAACATCGTTTCTTAGTCCTCTCTGTTTTTATCATCATACACACCGGATACCACCCGGTCAAGCCCTGCCAGGTCCTTTTTCACGGAAATATTTCGAAAGCTCGCATCCCGCATCAACTCCGAGACTTCGAAAGCCTGGTCATATCCGATCTCGAACAGCAGATATCCGCCCGGCAGCAGATGAGCCCTGCCCTCCCGGATAATCCGCCGGTAAAAATACAGTCCGTCCTCTCCTCCGTCCAGCGCCATCCTCGGGTCATGCTCTCTCACTTCCTCCTGCAGCGTCCCGATCTCGGAAGTGCGGATATAGGGTGGATTGGATACGATCATAGAAAAACGTCCCTTTACGTTTTCAAAAAGATCGCTCCGGCAAAATTTTGCATTCACTTTGAGGAGCTCCGCGTTTCTCCCGGCAATGTCCAAGGCCTTTTCGGAAAGATCTGCACCGATCCCACAAACCGGAAATCTCCCGGAAACCGCGGGCCGTTGATTGTGAAACTCCGCTCCCGAATCCGGATCTATTCCTGTGCCTACAAACACATATCCCGGCTCCGCACACAAGAGCTTTAGAATACTTAGCAGAATACAGCCCGAGCCGGTACACATATCCAGCAGAGCCACCGGCTCCCTGTGCCTGCGCAGAATCGAAAGAGCCTCTTCCACCAGGATTTCCGTATCCTGGCGTGGAATCAGGACGTGTTCATTTATCTGAAAGGGAAAGCCCATGAACTCCTGTACCCCGGTCAGATGCTGCAATGGGATCCTCTGCCCTCTTTTTTCGATCATCTCAAAGTATTCCGCTTCCTGTGCGTGCTCCATTTCCTTTCCGCTGTCTAAAAAATAGGCTGCCCGGCTGATGCCCGTCACATGCTCCAGCAGATACCACGCATCTAGGCCCGCCTCCAAAATCCCCCGCCGTTCCAGAAATTTCGTTCCGCAGGCAAGAGTCTCTTTCAGCGTCATGACACGCCGGGGGCATGCTTTTCTGTCAGTCCCTTCTTCGCTCCAAAGTTCTCCGCCTGATATTCCTTCCAGTCAAACACGGCCTCCACCGCCTGGATCGCCACTTCGATCATACTGTCATCCGGTTCCTTGGTTGTCATATTCTGCACCCACAACCCCGGCTGACTCAGCAGGTTCACCAGCGGATTGTCGCTGTTCCCCGCCAGACGGATGATCTCATAGGATACGCCCGCGATCAGAGGCATCAGCAGGATCCGAAGCAGGACACGCATGACCTGGGATTCTGCGGTGATAAAAAAGCAGAAAATGATGCTGACGATCATCACAAAGAACAAAAAGCTGGTTCCGCATCTTTTATGCTGACGGGAACTCACTCTCACGTTGTCCACATTCAGATCCAGCCCGTGTTCTATACAGTTGATGCACTTATGCTCCGCCCCATGATACATAAAGGTTCTCTGGATATCCTCCATGCGGGATACCAAGGCGATATATCCAAGAAAAATCAGAACCCGGATGAATCCTTCCAGTATAGTAAGTACGCTTCTCGACGTGATCACTTTTTTCAGCAGTCCGCTCAAGAAATATGGCAGAACCATAAAGATCGCGACAGCAAGTACGACTGAGAGGAGCATGACAATGGTCATGACCATGGATTCCTTTTTCTCTTCCTTAGCCGCCTCCTCTGCGGTCAGCTCCCGCACCTCCTCTTCTTCATCTTCCATAAACTCCGCCGAGAACATCAGTGCTTTGATGCCCAGCACCATAGAATCTATAAAATTAAATATCCCCCGGATAAAAGGGATGCTGCGGATCAGCTTCGGCACAAAGCTCTTATAATCCTGTATGCTGACCTCGATCTCCTTGTCCGGCTTGCGCACCGCTACGGCGTACCGGTCTCCGTTCTTCATCATGATCCCTTCCAGTACGGCCTGTCCGCCTATATTTGATGATTTCATAGCATATCAACTCCAATCTTCGTATCGCGGGGGTACTAGTACAGCTTTGCATTAATTCTTGAGTAATAAGCACTCGCTGTCCGCGCCATCTGCACGTCTCTTAACCTAGACGTAGCCCGCTACGTTGCTAAGCGCCAGCGGCGCTTGTCCAGCAAGGACCGAAACGGAGTGCAGAACGTCGGTTAAGAGACGCACAGCTGACACGAATATCGAGCACTATTACTTCAAGATTAATGCAAATCTGTACTAGGCAGATACCCTTATCACTAAAATAACAGGCTGAGATATACTTACCTCAGCCTGCCGCTTGTCCTTTTTATTTGATACCATATTTCTTGTTGAACTTGTCAACACGTCCACGAGCCTGTGTTGCCTTCTGCTGTCCCGTGTAGAATGGATGGCATTTGGAACAGATTTCTACATGGATGCTCTTGTTCGTAGAACCTGTTACAAATGTATTCCCACAGTTGCAGGTCACGGTCGCCTGATGGTACTCCGGATGGATTCCTTCTCTCATGTCTTTCACCTCTCTATTTTAAAAATATTCATTATACTCTCCAAAACAACGTTGATATTGTAACATACCGTACACGCTTTTGCAAGTAATTTTCCATATTTGATTATATAAATTTCTGCCGGATGACCATTCGCGTCAACTCGTCATTGCTTTTTGTCCGTGAGAACATATTCAGAAGATTATCCACCGCCTCGTCAGACTTCATGCTGTTCAGCGCCTTGCGGATGATAAAGACGGCGTCCTGCTCTTCCCTGGAGAGCAGAAGGTCCTCTCTTCTCGTACCGGACTTGGGGATGTCCATGGCCGGGAACACCCGCCGCTCCTGCAGCTTCCGGTCCAGAACCAGTTCCATATTGCCGGTTCCTTTGAATTCCTCATAGACCACATCGTCCATCTTGCTGCCGGTATCCACCAGCGCGGTCGCCAGGATCGTAAGGCTTCCGCCCTCACGCATATTTCTGGCAGCACCGAAGATACGCTTCGGCATATGAAGGGCCGTAGGGTCAAGACCTCCGGACAGAGTCCTTCCGGACGGCGGCACGATCACATTGTAAGCCCGGGCCAGACGGGTGATGCTGTCCAGAAGAATCATGACATCTTTTCCGTGCTCCACCAGACGCTTCGCCCGCTCAATCACCATCTCGGATACCCGCTTGTGATGCTCGGGCAGCTCATCAAACGTGGAATATACCACCTCCACATTGGGACCGGAAATGGCCTCCCGGATATCCGTCACTTCCTCCGGACGTTCATCGATCAAAAGGATCAGAAGATGGATATTGGGATCCGACTTTTTAACGGAAAGCGCGATTTCCTTCAGAAGGGTCGTCTTACCGGCTTTCGGCGGGGATACGATCATACCGCGCTGCCCTTTTCCAATGGGGGACAGCAGATCCACAATCCGCATCGCCATAGTGCAGCCCTGCGTTTCCATCCGCAGACGCTGATTCGGAAAGATCGGCGTCAGATCTTCAAAATTACGTCTTTTGAGTGCTTCCGCCGGGCGCATGCCATTGATCGCGGATACGTACAGAAGTGCGCTGAACTTTTCGCTCTGTGTCTTGACACGGGTATTGCCCATCAGAATATCGCCTGTCTTGAGGCCGAATCTCCGGATCTGGGACGGCGAAACATATACGTCATTCTCTCCCGGCAAATAATTATCGCTCCGGATAAAGCCAAATCCGTCCGGCAGCACTTCCAGAATCCCGGTTACGGTCTTGCCGCTGTCAAGCTGCTCAATATCCGTAGACTCCTTTTTTTCCTTCATTTCTTCCTTTACTTCTTCTTTTGCTTCCTCCTGGGCCGCTTCCCGATTGTCCTTCTCGTCCTGAGCAAGCATCGCATCGATCAGATCGCTCTTCTTCATGGTAGAGACCCCTTTCATGCTTCTTGCCTTTGCAAGTTCTCTCAAAGTAGTAAGAGGCAGCGATTCATACTTCTCTCTCGTCATAAAACATTCCTTTCCTTTCTATGATTCATTATTCTGTTGATGTCTATGGATTTAACTGGTAAGATGGCGGAGCTGTGACGGACTCCCTCTATCCCCTCAAGAATCTTAGTCTGAATTGACTCAAATGAACTAAAACCTGTTTGTATTATACACGAACTTCGGGAAAAAGCAACCCTTTTTTTGAAAAATCTGCCAAATGAATTTTTTTCGTTACGGTTCACTCGTCAGCCGCTGTCATAATAAGTTTGTGCTTGCACAAGGACTTATCATGACAGCGGCTGACGAAGGGAGCGCCGGTTTATGGTTACAGGTCACACCTTCACCAGGCGTGACCTGTAACTCAGGCCGCATTTTGAATTGCCTACGGCAATGGGCGGCCTGAATACCAGCTTTTATGTGCATCCTCCCGACCAATCAGCGTAGTGATTGGCCGGGGTGTGACATGTAACGGTTTATGAGCAAAAATAGCCGCATTTTTTATTCATCTTGCACGGAAAGTTTAAGCGTGATATGATATATGAAGCGCCAGATAAATTTCAGGAAGGGCAGGTTGGCATAGATCATGGCAGATTCTTACGGAAATCCTGTACGCTGGGACGGGAAGCGTTATCATTCGATGGATTTTGACCTGAAGCAGACGTACGGCGAAAAAGTATACAAGATTACGCTCAACGGAGGCATGACATGCCCCAACCGGGACGGCACCGTCGGACACGGCGGCTGTATCTTCTGCAGTCCTTCGGGCTCCGGAGATTTTGCCGGTTCCCCGGCACTGTCCATTTCGCAGCAGCTGCGAAGCGGCAAGGAAGCACTGGCAGGGAAGCGCCCCGTACATTCTTACATTGCGTATTTCCAGGCATTTACCAACACCTATGCCCCGGTCGAGAACCTGGAGCGGATCTACCGGGAGGCCGTCCGGGATTCGGAGGTGAAGATCCTCTCCATTGCCACTAGGCCGGATTGTCTGGGAGAGCCTGTACTGGAACTGCTGGATCGGATCAATCAGATCAAACCGGTCTGGATTGAGCTAGGCCTGCAGACGATCCATCCGGCCACCGCGGAATTCATCCGGCGGGGATATGATCTGTCTGTCTTCGAACAGGCCGTCCGCAATCTGCGCATGCGGCAGATCACGGTGATCGTCCATACGATCCTCTATCTTCCGGGCGAAACGAGGCAGCAGATGTTCGATACCCTGCACTATCTGAACCGGAGTGACATCCAGGGAATCAAGCTGCAGCTTCTCCACATCCTAAAAGATACGGAGCTTGCCGCAGTCTATGAAGCGCACCCCTTCCCGGTTCCCTCCATGGAAGAGTATATTGCCACACTTGGAGCGTGCATCTCCCGGCTGAGGCCGGATATTACCATTCACCGTCTGACCGGTGACGGACCGAAAGAACTTCTCACCGCGCCTCTCTGGACATGCAATAAGCGTACCGTACTGAACACACTGCACCAGTATCTGAAGGAACAGGATATCTGGCAGGGAAAGGAGTATCATGACTGAGACATTTACCTTGTACAAACTGATGGTTTTATATCTGCTGAAAAAAGTAGATTTTCCGCTGGCTACTACACAGATCTCGGATTTTATGCTGGGAAAGGAATACACGACCTATTTCCGGCTGCAGGAGACGCTGTCGAAGCTGGTGGATTCCAACATGATCCAGGCGGAAAATACTTATCGGCGCACGCTCTATCATCTGACCGGCGACGGGGAAAAGACCATTGAACTTCTGCAGGGTAATATCAATTACGAGATCCGCCGGGATATCGATGCCTTTGTCCAGGAAAATGAATTTGACCTGAGGGAGGAACTCTCCGCAAGATCGACCTACTATCTGAATACAAAGCAGGAATACGAGGCACGCTGCCAGATCATGGAGGGGCAGGACAGCCTTCTGGATCTGAAGCTGACCGTTCCCACAAAAGCAGAGGCGGAAACGATCAGCAGGAACTGGAATGCCCGCAGCCAGGAGATCTATATGGAGCTGATCGGCAAGCTCTTATGAGCCTTCACGAAGCTTCCGGAGATGCTCTTTGATCTGCTTTTCATAACCGGAATCGCCCGGCTCGTAGAATCTTGCATCCTTGATCTCATCAGGAAGATACTGCTGTGCTACATAATGTCCCGGATAGCTGTGGGCATATTTGTATCCGGTTCCATGTCCCAGTTTTTCCGCCCCTTTGTAGTGGGCATCCTGCAGATGAACCGGAACCGTCGTGTGAATCTGACGTACACTTTCTCCTGCCGCAGAGACTGCCAGCACCGCGGAATTGCTCTTAGGTGCCGATGCCACATACAGGACCGCCTGGGATAAGATGATCTCCGCCTCAGGCATCCCGATGCGTTCCACTGCCTGTGCCGCGGCTACGGCCACCATCAAAGCCTGCGGATCTGCATTTCCCACATCCTCGGACGCGCAGATCATGATCCGGCGCGCGATGAACTTGATGTCCTCTCCCGCGTAGAGCATCTTTGCCAGGTAGTAGACCGCCGCGTCCGGATCGGAGCCCCGCATGCTCTTGATAAAGGCCGAAATCGTATCATAATGGTTGTCCCCTGTCTTATCGTAGCGAACCACACGCTTTTGGATACATTCCGAGGCAACTTCCAGGGTAATATGAATCAGCCCGTCCGTACCGCGGTCTGTGGTCAGGATTCCCAGTTCCACCGCGTTGAGGGCGTTTCTGGCATCCCCGCCGGATATATCCGCAAGGAAATCCAGCGCCTCCTCATCTATCTTGGCCCGGAAGGAACCCATCCCTTTTTCCCTGTCATATACGGCCCGGCGGAGGATAGACTTGATATCATCCTTCTCCAGTGCATGCAGCTCAAACACGCTGGATCTGGACAAAAGCGCCCCATTCACTTCAAAATAGGGATTCTCTGTAGTAGCCCCGATGAGGGTGATCGTGCCATCTTCTACAAAAGGAAGCAGATAATCCTGCTGCCCCTTGTTGAACCGATGGATCTCGTCAATAAACAGGATCGTCTTTTTCTGATACATCCCCAGCAGCTCTTTGGCTTCATTTACCACATTTTCCATATCCTTTTTTCCGGCAGATGTGGCATTGATCTGCTTGAATTCCGAACTCGTCGTATTGGCAATGACCTTTGCCAGCGTTGTCTTTCCGGTTCCCGGAGGTCCGTAAAAAATGATGGAACCCAGCTTGTCGGCACGGATGGCGCGGTAGAGCAGCTTGTCCTTTCCGATAATATGCTTCTGTCCTGCCACTTCCTCCAAAGTCGTGGGCCGCATCCTGGATGCCAGCGGAGACTCCTTTTCCTGTCTGGTTTCCCTCATATAATCAAATAAATCCATTTGTTTCCACCTCTTTTGTTTTTTGAGCACTCTCGGAATCTCCCCTGCGCCCATCCTTGCGGCTGAGTTTCCGAGAATGCTCCTTTTGTATTCAAAGCCCTGCCAGTGTGCGGATGACCTCCCCGGCAATCAAAAGTCCTGCCGCAGGAGGCACGAAAGAAATACTTCCCGGAATGGACCGGCGTTCCCCTTTTTCTTCTTCCGTGATCCGTCCGGATACGTCCGCAGGCTGCTCTTTTGAATATAATACTTTTAAATGTGTGATCCCTCTTGCTCTCAGTTCCCTGCGCATCACCTTGCAGAGAGGGCAGACGCTTGTCTTTGAAAGATCCGTGATCTCAAACATCTCCGGGTGCAGCTTATTGCCGGTCCCCATGCTGCTGATCAGGGGGATCTCCATGCGCTGCGCCCATTCCACGATCGAGAGCTTTGCCGTCACGGTATCGACGGCGTCCACAACATAATCAGGCTTTCTCTCGAACAGATCCGAAAGATTATCCTTCAGGATAAAACGTTCCCAGGTCTCTACCCGGATGTCCGGACAGATCTCCCGGATCTGCTCCTGCATGACCTTTGTCTTATATTTTCCGATCGTGTGATGGTATGCCACACACTGCCGGTTGATATTGGTCAGTGAGACCCTGTCATTATCGATCAGAACCAGGCTGCCGATCCCGCTTCTGGCAAGCGCGTCGATGCAGTGGGAGCCCACACCTCCTACGCCGAATACCATGACCTCCGCACTTTTCAGGCGTGCCATGGCCTCCGGACCTATCAGCAATTCCGTTCTGGAAAACTCATGTATCATTTCCGCTTCTCCTGTATGTAAATTTATAATTGCTAGTACAGCATTGCGTAATTAACGGTGAATTCTGCACCTGCTATTTCTGCCAGCACTGCGTTGTCGTCAATCAACG
>VSNK01000057.1 GCA_009774255.1 Faecalicatena sp. | reverse complement strand
GGATTTGTAAGTGAGATTCTGGACACATGGACGTATGAGGAAATGATGGATTTTGCGTCTGATCATGGATTCGAGTGCGTGGAGGTGGCATGCTGGCCGCAGGGTAAGGCAGAGAGAAGATATGCGGGCGTAAGCCACATTGACGCGGAGCGTGTGCTGGAGGATGATACATATGCTGCACACATCACGGACTACAGCAGGGAAAAGGGCGTGCAGATCTCTTCACTTGCATATTATCCGAATACCATGGACGGAAACCTGGAGAAGCGTGAGGCGGCAGTGACCCATCTGAAAAATCTGATCAAGGCGAGCCATAAGCTTGGGATTGGCATGGTAACTACATTTATCGGAAGGGATCAGACAAAGAACATCGAAGAAAACCTGGAGCTGGTGAAAGAGGTTTGGCCGTCCATCATCAAGGAAGCAGAGGAGAATGATGTGAAAATTGCCATCGAGAACTGCCCGATGCTCTTCGGACCGGATCAGTGGCCGGGCGGACAGAATCTGATGACCACCCCGAAGATCTGGAGACAGGTGTTTGAGATCCTGAACAGCGACAACCTGGGAATCAACTATGATCCGTCCCACTTTGTATGGCAGATGATCGACTATATCAAGCCGATCTATGAATTCAAGGACAAGATCTTCCATGTACACTACAAGGACATCAAGGTTTATCCGGACCGCCTGAACGACTGCGGTATCATGGCATATCCGCTTGATTTCATGTCACCGAAGCTTCCAGGCCTGGGAGATGTGGACTGGGGCAAATATGTGTCCGCGCTGACGGATATCGGCTATGACGGATGTACCTGCATCGAGGTCGAGGACAAGGCGTTCGAGGGAACCAAGGAGAAGGTGGAGGCTTCCCTGGTACTGAGCCAGAGATATCTGCGGAATTTTGTAATCTGAGGTGGCCGTAAGGAACCATAAGAAAATAACTGATACAGACAAATCAGGCTGTGTCAGTTATTTTTTTCTTACCAACGCCTTCAAACGGGCTTCGGTTCTTGGAATATGCTCAGAAAGGTGTAGCTGGGTTACAGTTCACTCCTGGACCGTGCACCACGCTGTACGGTCATAGGCCAGTATGTACTGGGGCTGGAATCCGGTCTCTTGCCGTAAGGCAACTTTAAATAGGCCGGATTCGTTACAGTTTGCTGGCTGGCCAGTGAACTGTAACGTAGCTGGTTTTGCACCGGGAACGACTCTTCCGTACGGCAGGACAAAAAAAGATATATCTTTTTTGTCCTGCTTTTTTTGGTGGTTATAAAAAAGTTTAAATAAGGGGATAAATCAGGATAAATCAAAGAAAGTTTTCCACGGAGAGATTCGGTATAATAGGAATCAAGGTAAGAGAAAAAAGAAAAAGGAGAACAAAGCAATGAGCAAATTGAGAGTAGCAATCGTTGGATGCGGCGGTATCGCGAATCAGAAGCACATGCCTTCCATCAAGGCAAATGAGGACAAGGCTGTCATGGTGGCATTCTGTGACATCATTCCGGAGCGCGCGGAGAAGGCATGCAAGGAATATGGCGCGGAGGGCGCGAAGGTTTACACGGATTATAAAGAAATGCTGGCTGATACGAGCATTGAAATCGATGTAGTCCATGTATGTACCCCCAACGTGGCGCACTGCCCGATCACGGTTGCTTCCTTTGAGGCAGGCAAGCATGTGATGTGCGAGAAGCCGATGGCGCACAACACCGAGGACGCGCAGAAGATGCTGGATGCATGGAAGAAGTCCGGCAAGAAGTTCACGATTGGTTACCAGAACCGTCTCCGCGACGATACCCAGACACTGCACGCTTCCTGTGAGGCCGGCGAGCTTGGCGAGATTTATTTCGCAAAGGCACACGCGCTGAGAAGAAGAGCGGTTCCGACCTGGGGCGTATTCCCGAACAAGGCTCTGCAGGGCGGCGGCCCGTTGATCGATATCGGAACGCATGCGCTGGACATCACGCTGTGGATGATGAACAATTACGAGCCGGCTTCCGTATCCGGACAGGTATTCTACAAGCTGGGACGTCAGGCGGACGGCCCGGAAGGAAATGTATTCGGACCATGGGATCCGGAGACATTTGAGGTAGAGGATTCCGCGTTCGGTCTTGTGAAGATGAAAAACGGAGCGACCATTTTCCTGGAGGCATCTTGGGCGCTGAACGTGCTGAAGTCCATGGAAGCATCTACCACACTTTGCGGAACCAAGGGCGGCGCTGAGATCCATCACGGCGGAAGCTATCCGCAGGATGAGCTGATCTACAACAATGTAGAGCACAATCAGCTGATGGAAAAGACCATCTCCCCGGCAGGCGTGGTTGACTTCTTTGAGGGCGGCGCGGCAGCAGAGGCAGTTCGCGAGCAGGAGCAGTGGCTGAATGCGATCATCAATGACGGCGAGCCGCTTGTAAAGCCGGAGCAGGCGTTTGTTGTAACCCAGATTCTGGAAGCAATCTACAAATCTGCGGAGACAGGGAAAGAGGTTTACTTCGATTAAAGGAAAGAGCAGGCGTGTCTGCGGCCTGCGGCTCTGTGGAAGATATGAGCAGGCGGACCTGTGGTTCCAAATGGAAATAAAAAATAGAAACTACGTAAAACAGGAAAGGAAGAAAATAATGGAAAAAATGAAATTGGGTATCGTTGGCTTTGGGTTTATGGGCCACTGCGATGCGGACATGATGAGTACATTTGACGAGATCGACTTGGTAGCAGTTGCGGATACGAACCCGGAGCAGCTCAAAGACGCGCCGGAGGGCGTGGAGACTTACGCGAACATTGACGAAATGCTTGCAAACGCGGATATCAATGTAGTGATGGTATCCACACCGAACCCCAGCCATCCGGAGATGGTGAAGAAAGCAGCTGCGGCGAAGAAGCATGTCATCTGCGAGAAGCCGGCTGCTATGAGTATTGCGGAATATGACGAGATGGTTGCCGCATGTAAGGAGAACGGCGTGATCTTCACTGTGCATCAGCAGAGAAGATGGGACAAAGACTATCGAATCATGAAAGAGGTCTATGACAAGAACATGGTCGGGGATATGTATATCATCAAATCCCAGCTTTACGGCGTAAACGGCAACATGCATGACTGGCACATTTATCCGGAGATGGGCGGAGGCATGCTCTATGACTGGGGCGTACATCTGATCGACCAGATGTTGGATATGGTGAAGTCTGAGGTTGTATCTCTGTATGCGGATGTGCAGAATGTCATCAATGAAAATGTGGACGACTATTTCAAGATCATCCTGAAATTCAAAAACGGCGTGACCGCAGAGATCGAGCTGGGAACCTACTACCTGACACCGAAGCGCGCATGGTTCATCGGCGGAAAGAAAGGCTCCGCGATCATCGACGGATTCGGCGGAGAGGGCAAGATCGTCCGCACCGCGCATCTGCTGGAGAACGTACCGGGCAAGATTACGATGACCGCCGCAGGCCCCACAAGAAGCTTTGGACCGCCGGAGCCGGGACTTCTTTCCGAAGAGCCGCTTCCGGAAGTCAATGTGGCGCACAGGAATTATTTTGAGCACTTCCTGAAAGCATTTAACGGGGAAGAAGAGATTATTGTAAAACCGGAACAGGTAAGACGTGTGCTCCGTCTGATGGATGCGGTAAGAGAATCCGCAAAGACCGGGAAAGCGATTGCATTTGAAGAATAATTACTGAGTTCAAATAGAAATCACATGGGTGCGAAAGTAAAATCGGTAAAAACAGATAAAAATAACAGAATTTTGGAGGGCAGGGAATGGAAACCTGCCCTTTTTTGTGATACTATAGTATTTATTTTAGTATAACAAACTTCCCGTTAGGAACCAGGGAGGAACAAAAGCGCATGAAAACCGGAAAAGGATTCCTGCATTGGTTTGCGGATCAAAAGGTAGGAAAGAAAATTATGTATACATTTTTGATCACATCGGTCATCCCTCTGCTGGTGTCGCAGATATTGATGCTGTATGTGATCTCAAATAACATGAAGGAGAAGGTGAATGACCTGATGCGCAACCAGCTTGTGCAGATATCGGAGCGGACGGATCTGACCGTGGATGCCTATACAAATCTGATCTATCAGATTTACTCTGATGATGAGATCATCGCATGTATCACAGGCTGCCGGGACGCCTCCGCCGAAACGCGTGCCCGTGCGTACAGAGAGATCTGCCGAAAGATACAGCAGTATGGATTATCCATCAGCGGGATCGAATGCATCAGCATTGTCTTAGAGAACGGGCAGGACATCACCTATGATTTTGGACTGGCCTCCGCAGTGGATAATCTGTGGGAAGAATATACGGATAAGAAACGGGTGATGCCGTACATACTTGCTCAGAGAGAATCGGCCGATGTGGCCGTCTCACCTACGGAACGTATCCGGCGGGGCTCCGAGGAGGCACGGATCTTCCATATTTCCAAGCAGATGTATGATTTTGCGGATATTCAGAAGGGGGCGGTGGGAACTGTTATCATGAGTATCAACGAGTCGGTCCTGAATGCAGTATGCGGCACGGCGCAGGAAGGCGACGAACGGTATTCGGTCAGCTTTATCGCGGATAAGGACGGCAATATCCTGACCTTCCCGGAGTCCTTTTATGCCGGCATCACTCTGTCCGAGGGAAGAACCATGAAAGAGTTTGTGGAAAAGACCGGGGTGCTGGCGGGAAAAAATATTGCCTTGAACCAATATGAAAATGAGGAGCTGGGATGGGATTTTTATAATGCTTACGATGAGGACTATATTCTGCGGGATGTGAGGCACATGCAGTATCTGGCTATCGCGATCGGTGTACTGCTCCTCCTGATCTCTCTCTTCCTGATCCGTTATACGGTCAGACTGATCGAGCGATCCACACGGAGCATCGTATCCGGAATCCGGGAAGTGCAGCAGGGAAATCTGAATGTGCAGGTGCGTGTGGAAAGCAGAGACGAGATGGGGCAGATTGCCGACAATTTCAACACCATGACCGGGAAGGTGCAGGGTCTGATCGAAGAGGTAAAAGAGGTGACCGAAAAGCAGAAGGAAGCGGAGATACGCGCGCTGGAAGCCCAGATCAACCCGCATTTCCTCTACAATACTCTGGATTCCATCAACTGGATGGCAATCGAAAAGGAAGAGTATGAGATCAGCCGGATGGTCCGGAACCTGGGCGTGATCCTGCGGTACAGCGTGGATAAAAGCAACAAGATGGCGACTGTGGCTGAGATGGCGGACTGGCTGGAAAAGTATGTGAGCCTTCAGCGCATGCGGTTTAACGACGCGTTTACCTGTGAAATCCATATCCAGCCGGAGACGGAAACGATACGCATCTACAAGCTTCTCCTGCAGCCATTTGTGGAAAATGCGATCCTTCACGGATTTAAGGAAATAGAGTATGGGGGGATCCTGCGGGTGGATGTCATGCTTTCGGAGCATCAGGATGAGCTGGATATTATCATTGAAGACAATGGGAAAGGGATTCCCCACGATATTGCCGAAAAGTTTAATGACCCTGAGAGAGCGTCTGCCGATGACAGGACGAGCATCGGGCTGCAGAATGCATTTTCCAGAATGCGCATGTATTATGGGAACAGCGCTTCCTGGAATGTGAGCGGCATTCCGGGGGTAGGCACGGTCATTACATTAAAAATTCCGTGTTTTACGAAATCAGAACCGACGCGGCCAGCGACAAAATAAAAATGCTTTTACCGTAGGCTAAAGAACTGTTAAGAAATAGCGTAACTACTTACTCAGCACAGGATAGCGCGTTTACCGCGCGTAGGCTTTTTCTTAACTTTCAGAAGAAAGGAGAGCCTGTCAGATGAGAATCGTAATTGTGGAGGATGAGGTCAGGATCAGAGAGGGAATCGCGAAGATGATCGAGTCACAGACGGAGCATGTGGTCCAGGGGAAAGCCGTGAACGGGGAGGAAGGTCTGGAGATGGTTCTGAGATTCAAGCCTGACCTGGTGATCACGGACGTCCGGATGCCGAAAATAGACGGCCTGGAAATGGTGAAGGAGCTTTACGAGCGGAAGGTGCCCTGCCATGCGGTGATCTTAAGCGGATATTCGGAATTCGAATATGCCCGGAAAGCAATCCGATACGGTGTGGATGAGTATCTGTTAAAACCGCTGGATATCGACGATATCAAGAAGACGCTGGAGCAGGTGGAGCAGAAGATCCGGAGGGAGGAGATGACCAACGGGACGCCTGGGCTGCACCTTCGGAACCTGATTACCGGAGCGGAGAAGGACCTGGAGAAGAATTGCGGCATCCTAAAGGATATCTGCGGTTTTCCTGCCGATGGAGAGTATGAGCTGTTTGCAGGCTATATCGGGTCGGCGGAGTCTCTTTACCGGGAAGAGGCGGAACAGGCTGTGAAAGAGTTAAAGGAGAAGTACCGGGAACTGAAACTGTATTATATTTACATAGAGAACATGCAGAAGGGGTATCTGCTCGGATGCGGGGAGAAGGGCGAAGAGAAGCTTGCGGCATTGGAGAAATCGGTCTATAACAGGCTGATTTTGAAATATAAGGACAAACCGGAAAAGGCAATCTGGACAAGGAAGAGGTTTTGCTGCCCGGAAGAGATCCAGGATGCGGCCAGGGAACTTGACGGCCTGCTTACCTATGCCCTGGTACTGCATCCGGATGGATGGCTGGATGCCGGACAGGCCGAACAATACCGCCCCCAGCCCTTTGCGGCGCCTACGCCCATCTATCATCAGATACGCAATGCCATCTGCAGAGAGGATATGCAGAAGCTGAATCAGGGAGCGGAAGATTTTCTGGAATATATGTCGAAAGGCCATTTTGAGATCGGCGAGATCCGGAAAGCCTTTATCAAAAGCTATTATCTGATCGGCGATACTCTTCAGGACATCGAACCTGTCCGGTATCAGCACCTGCGGGAGAAGAATCTGCTGCGCAATCTGGAAAGCGCCGTGACATGGCATGAATTGGAGAGCGCCTACCGGGATGTGATACAGGCTATCGAAGGGGCGCGGACGAAAAGGGAGGATATCAGCAATTATGTGATCAAACGGGCGCTCAATTATATCAGGGAGCATTATCAGGAGGGGCTGACTCAGGAAGAGGTGGCGTCCGTCCTGGAAATCACTCCGGAGTATCTGAGCACCTTGTTCAACAGGGAGATGGGGATTAATTTTTCTGCGTTTTTGAAACAGTTCCGTTTAAGCCACGCCAAGCGGATGCTCAAGGGTACGGATCAGAAGGTATATGAGATCGCAAATGCGGTCGGATACAGCGACCCAAAGTATTTCCAAAGAGTATTCAAAGAAGAGATCGGAGTTTCTCCCGGAGAATACCGGCAGATGAAGTAGGTGGATGAGATGAATGTATGTGTGAAAAAAATACTGCTTCCTGTGCTGGCTCTGTGCGTGTCCGGGCTTGTGGGCTGTACACCGGCAGCGGACAGGCAGACGGGCGGGGATACGGAAGAAAGAGAAGAGATTGTACTGTGGACATACTATGAGACGGAGATGCAGAAGGCTTCCATGGATGAGCTCGTCTTGGGATTTAACCAGTCACAGGAGGAATATCATCTGACCTGGGAATATCACGGCCCGGTTACGGAGTTTAAAAAGAGACTGGCCATTGCCATTACGCAGAACCAGCTCCCGGATATGGTGATCCTGGACAACCCGGATATGCCATATTATATAGGGCTGGATAAGCTGGAAGATATCACGGAGGATGTGGAGAAACTGGAGGATCTGGATCAGTATTTTCCAGGCGCCATGGAGTCCGTGACATCCGAAGGCAGATATTATGGACTGCCCTTTTGCTGCAATAATGTGGCGCTGATCTATAATAAAGACATCCTGGAGAAAGAGGGCGTCGATGTACCCCAGACGTGGGAGGAACTGCAGACGGCGGCGAGGGAGCTTTCCTCCCCGGGCAGATATGGATTTGCCATGTCGGCAATCAACGGGGAGCAGGGGGTATTTCAGTTCGGAGCCTTTATGCTCTCAGCTGGGGACAGCCTGGAACAGGCCGGAGGGGAAGGGACGCTGAACGCGTTCCGGTTCATCCGGGATATGACCGAGCATGGCTGGATGTCCATGGATTGCGTGAACTGGTCCCAGAATGATGTGGCAAGGACATTTATCAACGGGGAATGCGCGATGATGGAGAACGGGCCTTGGGTTTTTCCTATGCTGGAGGAGTCGGGGATTCATTACGGGGTAGCCGCGTTCCCCACCGGAGCGCGGCACAAAGGGCTGCTCGGCGGGGAGGACATTGCGGTGCTTAAGGGGAAAAATGTACGGGGGAGCGTTGCGTTCCTGGAATATTATAGTCAGGTTCCTGCCATGCTGAACGCAAATCTGATGGCAAACTCCCTTCCTCCCAGGCAGGATGTGGCGGAGCTTTCCCTGAAAGTCAATCCGAGGTACAGGGTGATCCTGTCCCAGATGGAGAACTGTATCTCCAGGACGGGCTGCGGGAACTGGGCGGAGCTGTCTGCGGTTATTTCCGATGCCGAATACCGTGTGATCACGGGGGAGAGTACCCCGCAAGAGGCGTGCCGGGAGATCAATATGATAAGAAAGGAAGCCGCAGGGAAATGAAGTTTCCAGGATGCTCCGGAAACGGAAAAGACTGGACAGGGAATAACAGGGTGGAAAATTCAGTTAAAGAATTTCCACCCTGTTTAATTTTTTAGAATATAAAACGCACGTCTGTTTTTTTATAATTTACCTATCAACAGAAACAACATCGAGTGTTTCAAGAAAGGAAGGAAAATTATGAAAAGAAGAATCGTAAATGTGCTCCTCTGCCTGACAATGGCAGCAGGGCTGGTAACAGGATGCGGCGGAGGAAAAGATCAAAATGCGTCCGGGGGCTCATCCGGCTCATCGAATTCATCGGGCACGGAGGAAACCGCCGGCGGCAAGGAATCCGTTGTGATCTGGGATTATTTTGAGACGGATGCCCAGAAGAACATGATGCAGGATATGATCGACGGATTCAATGAGTCACAGGATCAGTATGAGGCGTCCCATGTGTATGTACCATTTGCGGATTATGAGAAACAGCTTACGCTGGGAATGGCTTCCGGCGAGCTTCCGGACCTGGTGATCCTGGACGGCTGCGGAATGGCTTCTTTCATAGAGATGGATCTGTTTGGAGACGTGTCGGAGGCGAATATCAACTGGGATGAATACATGGAAGGCCCCATGTCCTCCACGATGGCGGACGGCAAGCACTACGGAATCCCGTTTGCAACCAACTGTACGGCACTGTTCTATAACAAGGATATTTTCGATGAGGCAGGTATGGCTTATCCGGATGAGAACACGACATGGGAAGATTTCCGCGAGATGGCCAAGGCGCTGACAAAGGACGGAGTGACCGGATTTGGAAATGCGGCTACCGGAACGGATGAAGGTACCTTCCAGTGTCTGCAGTGGCTGTATACGGCAGGCGGCGACTACCAGAATATCGGGGACGGCGTGGATGCTTACAAGCTGATGCAGGAGATGGTAGCGGAGGGTTCCTGGTCCAAGGATTGTGTTAACTGGACACAGTCGGACGCAAACAATAACTTTGTTGCCGGAAACCTTGCGATGCAGCAGAACGGGCCGTGGCAGATTCCGGGAATCGAGAAGGAAGCGCCGGATCTGAACTATGGTGTGACAGTTCTTCCGAAGAAGGACGGGGAGTCCGGGCAGGCAACCTCCATCCTCGGCGGTGAGAATATGGGCGCAGTGAAACAGGACAATATGGATGGGGCGATTGCGTTCATGGAGTATTATGACCAGACAGATGTCATGGCAGAGTGCATGAAGCAGTATGGTTCCTTCCCGCCGAAGACAGAGGCGGCGCAGGATTCCTACTGGACAGACGATCCGATCCAGAAAGCGTTCATCCAGCAGCTTGACACATCCATCCCGAGAGGACCAAGCGCATCCTGGCCGGCATATTCGGACGCCATCCAGACAGGCTTCCAGGAAGTGATCACCTCCGCGAAGACGCCGGAGAAAGCGGCAGAGGATACACAGGCAGCAGTGGATAAGGTGAAGGCATCCGAAAAATAAATACATACAAATGTGGGAGGGACAGGAGCACCCTGTCCCTTTTTTACCCCCTTATTTTACTCAGAAAGGAAGGAATGAGATGGAGAAAAAGAGTCATATCAGAATCAGAGCCGGATTTGTGTTTGCACTGCCGGCCGCGATATATATGCTGATATTCGTCGGGTATCCGATGATACAGAACTTTATCTTAAGCTTCAAAAACGTAGATGTATATACATTCTCAGATGCTTCCAAGCAGGCGTTTGTAGGATTTCAGAATTATACAGAGCTGTTTGCGGGGGAGGACGCGATGCTGTCAACGGCCATCGGCAACACGCTGATCTTTACCGTGGTGTCAATCTTTTTCCAGTTTTTTATCGGCTTCGGGCTGGCATTGTTGTTTAACAAGAAATTTAAAGGAAGCGCGTTTTTCCGAGGCGTCACGATGATCTCCTGGCTGCTTCCCGTTACGGTTGCAGGTCTGTTATTCAAGTTTATGTTCGCAAGCAAGGGAGGTATCATCAACCAGCTATTTATGTCCCTGCACCTGATCGACGCGCCGCTCGAGTGGCTTTTAGACCCAGGGCTTGCCATGGCCGCGATCGTCGTAGCGAATATCTGGATCGGGATTCCGTTTAACATGATGCTTCTGATCACGGGGCTTACGACCATACCGGAAGAAATCTATGAAAGCTCCAGGCTGGACGGGGCGAACAAGTTCCAGACCCTGTTCCAGATCACGATTCCCATGATCCGGCCTGCCATTATGTCAGTCCTGACGCTGGGATTTGTCTATACATTTAAAGTATTTGATCTTGTGTGGGTCATGACAAAGGGCGGCCCCATTAATGCCACAGAGCTGGTGTCCACCTATGCGTATAAGCTGTCCTTTGAGCAGTTCCAGTTCAGCAAAGGCGCGGCAGCAGCGAATATTTTGTTCCTGATATTGTTTGTAGTCGGTATCTTCTATATTAAACTGATCAATGACGAGGAAGAGGTGATGTAGTATGAAAAATGAAAAAGGAAACTGGAAATTTTTTATCATCGGGGCTTTTGTGTTTGTCATCTTCATTTTCCCATTATACTGGATGATCGTTACGGCATTGAAAACGCAGGTCGAGATCTTCCAGATCCCGACCCCGTTATGGCCGAAGGACCTGACCTTTGACTCGTTCGCGGATCAGCTTTCCTCGTCCAGCGATACCCTGCGGGGATTTAAGAACAGTCTGATCATTGCCTGCGGGGCTACGGTAATCTCAACCATACTGTCGATCCCGGCGGCTTATGGACTGGCAAGGTTCAAGTTTGGCGGCAGGAAGATCCTGATCCTGTATTTCCTGATGACACAGATGCTTCCGTCTACCCTGATCCTGACCTCCCTCTATATCATGTTTTCCAGAATGGGGCTTTTGAATTCTTATATGGCACCGCTCCTGGCAGACGCGACCCTTGGAATTCCGTTCAGTATCATTATATTGAGGACCTATTTTCTGTCCATTCCCAAGGAACTGGATGAAGCGGCGAAGATAGACGGCTGCAACAGCATCACTTCTTTTACAAAGGTCATGCTTCCCATCGCGAAGCCCGGCATCGTCGTGGCGGCGGTGTTCTCCTTCGTATATGCGTGGGGGGACCTGATTTATGGTATCACGTTTATCACGGACCCGAATATGAGGCCGATCACGTCCAGTATCTATAATTATGTACAGCAGTACCAGACGCTGTGGAACGCGACTATGGCATTCGGAATCATTGCGATCATGCCGGTTGTACTGATCTTTATATTTATGCAGAAGTACATCGTCAGCGGTCTGACAAATGGGGCGGTCAAGGCATAAGATTAAGAGGAGGATGTCCGCGGGATATCCGGGTGTTACAATCCCGGGATGTGCTCTGCGGAACAGATTCGTACATCGCTGTATGAATAGTCAGGAACTGTTGTAAATAGCAGACGCAGTTTGCCTCAGGATTCATGCAGTGATGAACCAGACATTCAGAACATTCTTGAAAGTTAAGGAGGAGTACGAGAATGAGACTGCATTCTATTGATCTGAAAAAAATGAGGATAAATGATTCATTCTGGTCAAAGCATGTGAATCTGGTAAGTGAGACGATCATACCTTACCAGTGGAATGCCATGAATGACTTGATTCCGGATGCGGAGGCATCCCACTGCCTGGACAATTTTGCAATTGCGGCGGGCAGGAAGAGCGGAGAGTTTTACGGCGCGGTGTTTCAGGATACGGATGTTGCCAAATGGCTTGAGGCCGTCGGTTTCACGTTGGCGGCAAAAGAGGATAAGGAGCTTGAAAAAACGGCTGACGAAGCGATTGATCTGATCGCGGCGGCACAGCAGGAGGATGGGTATCTGGATACCTATTTTATCATCAAGTCCCCGGAATATAAGTGGAAGAATCTATGCGAGGGCCATGAGCTCTATACGGCGGGGCACATGATGGAGGCGGCAGCCGCCTATTATCAGGGAACAGGGAAACGAAAGCTTCTGGACGTAGTAGAAAAGCTGGGGAATCTGCTCTGTGAGACCTTCGGGCCTGAGGAAGAGAAGCTTCACGGATATCCGGGGCATCCGGAGGTGGAGGTAGGGCTCATCAAGCTGTACTATACGACAGGAAAGAAAAAGTATCTGGATCTGGCGAAATATTTTGTTGATGTCAGAGGCGTGGGTGAGAATTATTTCCTAAACGAGATGAAAAGCCCGGATTACCAGAATATTACACCGGAATTGCTGGATTATCGGCCGGAATATTCCCAGTCGGACAGGCCGGTAAGGGAGCAGGAGAGAGCAGAAGGGCATGCGGTCAGAGCCGTGTACCTCTACTCGGCCATGGCAGAGCTTGCTTATGAGTATCAGGATCAGGAGCTGATGGATGCGTGCGTCAGAATCTGGAATAACATCGTGAAAAAGCAGATGTATATCACAGGCGGAATCGGCGCCTCCGGTATCTTGGAGCGCTTTACCACGGACTACGACCTGCCCAATGACTGTAATTATTCGGAATCCTGCGCCTCCATCGGGCTGGCCATGTTCGGGATACGGATGGCCAATATCACCAGGGATGCCTCCTATATCGACACGGTGGAGAGAGCCCTGTATAATACGATACTCGCAGGCATTGCACTGGATGGCAAGAGTTTCTTTTATGTCAATCCTCTGGAGGTCTGGCCGGATAACTGCATGGAACGGACCTCGAAGGAGCATGTAAAGCCAATCCGCCAGAAATGGTTCGGCGTGGCCTGCTGTCCTCCCAACATCGCCAGGACACTGGCATCCTTAGGGCAATATGTGTATTCCGCCGGAGAGGGCGAGCTGTATGTGAACCTGTTCATTTCCAATCAGGCGGAGATTGATCTTGGAAATACTGCCGTACAGGTTTCCATAGAGACAAGGTTCCCCTTTGAAAATGAGGTTCATATAACTCTTGAGGGAGTACCGGCGGAGGGCATGAAGCTGGCCGTCCGGATTCCGGAATATGCACGGAATTATACAATGTCGGACGAAGTCCGCCCGCCCCGAGGGGGCATGGATTGTGGGATGCCCTCTGGGTATACCTTGTCGGAGGAAGTCCGCCCGCCCCGAAGGGATATGGATTATGGGATGCCCTCCGGGGATGAGAGATTGTCCCGGGGCGGCAGGATGGATTATAAGACAGAGAAGGGGTATGCGGTGGTCATGCTCACGCAGGATACGAAGCTGACGGTTTCCTTTGACGCCCCTGCCAGGTTCATCCGCGCCAATCCCAATGTGCGGGCGGACTGCGGAAAGACTGCCGTCACCAAAGGGCCTCTGGTGTATTGCCTGGAGGAGATTGACAATGGAAAGAATCTGGCTGAGCTGTATGTAGATACAAAACAGGAGATCAGGGAGGAGGATTCCGATCTCTTTGGAGGTATCAAAGAACTGGTATTTCAGGGCAAGCGGATCGAAGAAACGGCCTGGGACGGCGGGGAGTTGTACGGAGAGCATCCGTTGAGCCTGTCAGACGTTACCTTGAAGGCGGTTCCATATGCTTACTGGAACAACAGAGGCATAGGCGAAATGTCCGTGTGGATGAAGGAACTGGTAAATTGAGTGTCAGGAACCGGCGGAAAATAACCTGCGCAGATTGCGAAAGTTATTCCAGCTGTGCGGTTGGAAATTATTTTCCGCCGGTTCTTTATGGTTTACTAATTACAATAGATTATACACTATCAGGTGAATAATTCGGGAATAGGAGTAATCCCGAAGGGCCACTCCTAACCTGGATAAACCAGAAAAGCACGATTCGAAAATTTTGCCATTTTGCGCAAGAAATTGTTCGTAAGTGCCTAAATGGTATTTACGGTATCAGCCTGGCTTATTGGCTAAAATAATTCTACACGACCAAGTAGCAGGTCTATCAGATTGCAATGGAAAATTCCGATGTCATCATAGAAGTTATGAGGAATATCCATGCGAACAATGATTTTTTTGAAAAAGTCTTTTGTCAGTATAAGCGATGTAAGCTCAGAGGATTCTTTTTTATCCGTATCCACCTGGAAAGCTGACTGGATGTAGATTTTTTTATCTGCATCATTTACAACAAAGTCGATTTCTTTCTGTACATTTGCACCGCCTGTGCGGTCGGTCACAACACCAACGTCAACAGAATATCCACGGCACAGAAGCTCGTTGTAGATAATGTTCTCCATAATGTGACCGGGATCGTACTGACGATAGTTCAATCTGGCATTACGAAGACCGATATCCGTGTAGTAGTATTTGTTCGGATATTTGAAATAGGTCTTTCCTTTCACATCATAGCGTTTTGCCATCGAAATAAGGAACGAATCGATGATGTGCTGCACATAGTTGGAAACCAAAGTGGAGTTGACCTTTTCGTTCTTCATACTGGTCAGCGCATGGGCAATATTCGTAGGGTTGGTCAGAGAACTGATCTGTGAGGCGAGAAAATCCAGAATATCATTCAGAATATCCTCACGCTCGATACCGCCGCGTTCTACAATATCCTTTACATACAATTCACTGTACAGAGAGGACAGGTAATCCTTTTTGTCCTTCTCATCTGTTAATGCCAGCAGACGCGGCATGCCGCCATAAAGCATATAGGTGTCCAGAGCCTTTCGCTCGTCACCGCCCACATGAGGGTAGAATTCATCAAAGGACAGAGGGAATACATGGATTTGGGTAGCACGGCCACGGAACTCAGTAGCAATGTCTTTTGACAAGCCCTTTGAGTTACTGCAATTTCTCGCTTTGGTTTTGCCAATCCGTGGCTGCTAAATTTTATCTGATTCCTGTTTCATTGACTTTAATGCTGCTGCAACCGTGATAGCATCTTCCTGTCCGAAAGGTAGGAAATGACAGATGGAATTACAATGGCAAGGAAAAGCCATAATCTTTATGGAACAGATACGTGGGACTTTAGTGAAAGTAACTGGTTACAGTTCACGGCCTAACCGGCCGCGAACTGTAACGCAACCAGCCCATTGGAAAGTCGCCTAACGGCGGTCCTAAGCGCCTGTGACGCTTGTTTAGGACGGACCGGAACGGAGTGTAGACGGGCTGGTTGCCAGCAACCGCTATTTTACTGGCCGGATGCCTTGCAGCAGGGTGCAAGGCACCGTGAACAGTAACTGTTCTAAAATCTTATTAGCGGACGTTGCAGGTTTACGAAAATCTGTTATAATGAAGAGGCAAGTGAATGTAGAGGTGTTTTATGAAGATGGGTGAGGCGGCATCAAAGATTGAGGTTGCTTCTGATATGCTGAAAGCAGGAGGGATGTCGGTTCCTTTTATAGCACAAATCAGCAGGCTGTCAGAGGAAGCAGTCCGGAAGCGTGCCAGTACATTAGAAACGCCTATGAATATTTAATCGGACAGGTTGCGTCCGAAACGGGCAAGAAGGCGGGGGAATTTTATACGCCTCAGGCAGTGTCAAAAATCCTGACCAGGATCGCAATTGCAGGGCAGGAGGAAAAGCGGGGGCTGTCGGTGTATGAACAAACTGTATTTATGACAACCAATATAAAACCTTTGGACAGATTGTGACCTTCCAGGCTCCCGTATTATTTAAGAAATGTGTGGATGAGGCAGTCAAACTGTACTCTGCGGGAGGGACGAAGGAAGCGTTGCTAGCGGAGTGGGATGAAATAGAGCCTGCGTTTAAGAAAGCACTCTCAGCGCTGCGTGTTTCGGCGGGAACTCCCTCGGAGGTTCCCGGGATGTCGCTGAAAGAGAAAGAAGTATTTGCCAAAATGTTCCAGAATTTTGACAGGTTATTTGCCCAGATGAAGTCGTTTACAAATTATGATGACGGGATGCTTGCGGGATACGGCATCACACAGGAGGAATACGAGACTTACGCGGGGCATTATTATAATGTGCTGGAGGAAATAAGAGAGAGTAAGCCGGATCAGGAATCAGATGACGCCGAATCTGTGCAGATAGATTCCGACTATGAGCTGATGGCGTACAGCAGCACAAAAATAGATTATGAGTATATCATCAACCTGATTCAGAATATTGTCACGCCGGAAGATGGAGAAGAGGATATCACCCCCGAAGAACGGCGGCGGAAGATCGACGAGATCAGGCAGTATGTGGAGGAGATCCGCAGGGACAATCCGAAGATTGCGGATATCATGTCCGGGCTGATTGATGAAATTGAAACGGATGCGGAAAAATATAAAGGAAAATCCATCTTAAATATTGTGGAGAATATGAAACAGGACTGCATAGACCGGGTAATCACGGATTTCTGCCTGATATGGTATGCGTCAAAAGATGATGTCATGTACGCGGCAAGCCATTACAGGAACGGAGAAATACCAAACGAGAGCAGGATAAAGGCAACGATTGATTATACCAGCTATAAGAAGTCAAGGGAGAAAGCCCTCCCCAAGTTCAAATATTATGCGCAGATGATGGCGGAACTTAGGAAAATGCTGGATAAGGAAATAAAGCCGCTTACTTGATATTAGTGAAAACTTTGGTATGGTATGCCTTTTCCGGTATCTGCAAATAGTTACATTAGGCAGGCAATCAATCTGCATCGCAAATTGCTTGTAAATAGAGGGTAGAAAAATGACATTAGTCCAGTTACATTATCTTATAACAATCGCGGAAACCAATTCGATGAATAAAGCAGCGGAACAATTATATGTATCACAGCCGTCCCTGACCAGCTCCATGAAGGAGCTAGAAAAGGAATTGGGGATCTCCCTGTTTTACAGAAGCGGCAGGGGGGTTACGCTGACAAATGAAGGGACGGAGTTTTTGCTCTATGCAAAACAGATCTACGGGCAGTATGAAACGATTCTGGAGAAATATGAAAAAGGCGGCACCCGCAAAAAGAAATTCGGTGTGTCCACGCAGCATTATTCATTTGCCGTAAAAGCATTTGTGGATATGGCAAAAGAATTTGACATGTCCAGATATGAGTTCGCGATCAGAGAAACCATGACTGCCGAAGTGATCCGTGACGTCAGTACGATGAAGAGCGAACTCGGCATACTCTATCTATGCGATTTTAACCGCAAGTCGATTGAGAAGCTTTTAAAATCAGCAAACCTGAAATTTTACCATCTCATAGAATGCCAGGCATACGTGTATCTTTGGAAAAAACACCCGCTGGCAGGGGAAAAGTCCATTTGTCTGGAACAGCTGGAGGGATACCCGTGCCTGTCTTTCGAGCAGGGGGATAACAGCTCCTTTTACTTCGCGGAGGAGATCCTTTCTACCAATGAATATCCGCAGGTGATCAAGGCAAATGACCGCGCGACCATGCTGAACCTGATGGTCGGGCTGAATGGATATACCCTTTGCTCCGGAATCATCTGCGAAGAGCTCAACGGCAGTGAGTATACCGCGATTCCCTATCAGGAGGATGAAAAGAACCCGAACAGCACGATGGAGATAGGGTATATCGTAAAGAAAGATACCATGCTGAGTAAGCAGGCGAGCCTATATCTTGACAAATTGAAGAAATATCTGCATACCTGATGAAATAATTCCTTACGGTCAGGGCTGCGGGAGGTCAATCAGTTCCGCCTGCTTCATCTTAGGATAATTTATCGAAGGGCAGCGGGAAAAATTACCGGCCGCTCCGGAGAATCGTGTTCTCATGGAGCGGCCGGCCGGATTTTGCGAATGGACGCGCAGGTTGGATTTTATTTAGAATTTACTTCGTGGTTATCGGATTTCAGGTTCATACTTTTTGCAATTTTCTGAACATCATCTATTGTCAAAACGGTCATCATATTGCTGACATCTTCAATAGATAAACCGGTATGGAGAAGGATTTTTGAAAATTTCAATTCATTACTTTTCGTCACTTTTTCTGTCACGTTTTTCGTCACTTTTTCCGTCACGTTTTTCGTCACTTTTTCTGTCACATTTTTTGTGACTTTTTCTGTCACGTTTTTCGTTACCTTTTCCGTCACGTTTTTTGTGACTTTTTCCGTCACCCTTTTTGTGACATCTCTTGTCACTCTTTTTTCAATTTCCCGTCCATATTGAATTTTTTCTTCTTCAAATAATTGACCGACCTTTGTCATCATAATCCACTCCTTAATCTGTTTGGAATCTTCCTTCGTGATCACCTTATCCGCGAATACCAGCATTCCGGATAACAAAAAACGCTGCATATCCGCATCTTCCAGCAGCTTTGCCATCTCGAAGCAACGGCGGATACATGCCTGCTTTTCCTCGTTTCCCTTATAGGTCAGGGGAAGGATGACGAATTCCATCTGTTCTTCCTTTGATAATTCCTGGTTACCGAGGAATCTGGCCTGCAGCCGGGCCTCTGTCTGTTCGGAATCCTTCCGGCTCAGAAAAGCCTCCTCCAGCTGGAACTGCAGACATCCAATGTCAAGTCTCTCATCTGTCTGCTGCGGCTGAATATCTGCGGTATAAATGACGATCATCCGGATTCTGCAAGGGAAATTGTGCTGTGCCATATTTCGCTTTAATGTGCGGACGATATAACTCAGATACTTAATTTTATTAGAGTCCGCGTATGTACTTTCGTAATCCACCAATGCCAGCGAATCATCCTTCAGTAAAAAAAGATGATCTAACCGGAGTTCATTGGCTTCAATGGCGGGAAGGTTTGTAGGCTGTACTTCTTTGATCTCCGGGAGCTCCAATCCGTAGACAGTAAAGGACTTCCCTTTCAGATGATCTCCAAAATATTTTGAGGTTACATCTTTGTTCTGCCAGGCAATGGAAGACTTCTCCGGGGCAGCACTGCGGCTCCTGGAATTTTTAACAACAGTTCTTCTTTTTGATTTTGACATTTATTTCCTCCTTATTCTGACAGGAAGTATAATTAAGGAACAATGCCATAGGGGGAACACGGTCTGTCATGCCTTTTACCACCAATTTTCGATAGAAAAATGATGATCTGCTTACGCATCAGCGTAATACGTATTATAACAGAATCTGATCCAAACGGCAAATCACATTTACAGCGGTATACATCCTGTCTCTATAATAGTTGTTTCATCAAACTTGTGTTTTCCGGCTGAGATGCCATGAAAAGACAGATCCTGATACGTGGAAGTATCCGGTTACAGTTCAAAGTGAGCTGTAACAGTATCCGGCGGACAGATAGAATGATTTGAAAAAAATGATGTCCGTGATTTTGATGTGATGATAGTATAGCATGGCGAGGAAACAGATGCAACAGGAAATTTGGAAGAAAATAAAAAGGTAACGTGAAAATAGTTTGTAATTCAAAAAGTTCAGAGATTAAAAAACTGGTCTGGTAAAATATTAAAAAACTGGATATTTAAACAATGCCAATATAAGATTAATATGCATATGTACTTAACAGGAATTACAGGAGGATATGATAATGGACGCGAAAAGATATGAATTAAACAAGCAGTTGGCACAAATGTTAAAAGGCGGCGTGATTATGGACGTTACCACACCGGAGCAGGCCAGGATCGCAGAAGAAGCAGGTGCATGCGCGGTTATGGCACTGGAAAGGATTCCGGCGGACATCCGCGCGGCAGGCGGCGTGTCGAGAATGAGCGATCCCAAGATGATCAAGGGAATTCAGAAGGCCGTTTCCATACCGGTCATGGCGAAATGCAGGATCGGGCATTTTGCAGAAGCGCAGATACTGGAAGCGATCGAGATTGATTATATAGATGAAAGCGAAGTCCTGTCGCCGGCGGACGATGTGTATCATATCGATAAACGGGAATTCAGGGTGCCTTTTGTATGCGGTGCGAGGGATCTGGGCGAGGCGCTCAGGAGGATTAACGAAGGCGCGTCCATGATCAGGACCAAGGGCGAACCGGGAACCGGCGATGTGGTCCAGGCAGTCAGGCATATGAGAAAAATGAACCAGGAAATCGCGAAGGTAGTTTCCATGAGGAAGGACGAGCTGTTTGAAGAAGCGAAAAACTTAAAAGTCCCTTATGACCTGATCGAATATGTACATAAAAACGGACGCCTGCCGGTTGTGAACTTTGCAGCAGGAGGAGTGGCAACGCCGGCAGACGCGGCGCTTATGATGCAGCTTGGAGCAGAAGGCGTATTTGTGGGATCCGGCATTTTCAAATCCGGAGATCCGAAGAAGCGGGCGGCCGCAATCGTAAAGGCAGTTACGAATTTCGAAGACCCGAAGATGCTTGCGGAGCTTTCCGAAGATCTCGGGGAAGCGATGGTAGGGATCAATGAACAGGAAATTGAGCTTCTGATGGAAGAGAGGGGAAGGTAGATGCAGATTGCCGTACTTGCAGTGCAGGGGGCTTTTATCGAGCACCGGAAGAAACTGGCGGAATTGGGGGTGTCCTGCATCGAACTCCGCAAAAAAGGAGATTTAAAAGAACCCTTTGACGGCCTGATCTTGCCCGGCGGAGAAAGCACGGTGCAGGGAAAGCTGATCAAAGAACTGGGGATGTATGATGCTCTGAAGGAGCGGATCCAGGCCGGGATGCCGGTACTGGCGACCTGCGCGGGCCTGATCCTTCTGGCAGAAGAGCTTACGAATGACGAACATGTTTACTTCGGGACGCTGCCGGTCAGGGTAAGAAGAAATGCTTATGGCAGGCAGTTGGGCAGCTTCCATACGGTTCAGGAAATGAAAGGGATCGGAAAAGTGCCCATGACGTTCATCCGGGCGCCTTACATTGAAGAAGTTAGAGCCGGCGCGGAGGTACTCGCCTCGGTAGACGGCAGGATCGTAGCGGTAAAATACGGCGCGCAGTATGGAATATCGTTCCACCCGGAACTGGACGGGGATAACCGGATACATGAGGAATTTCTGAATGCTGCCAGAAGGCAGAGAATGTATGAACAGGCAGGATGATCGATGCCGGCAACCACTATTTTACTGGCCGGATGTCTTGCAGCAAGGTGTAAGACCCCGTGAATAGTAGCGATGTATTTTCGATTTTTCAGATTTTAACCGTCTTGACATGCCGCATAAAAAGGAATATACTATATTTGTTTTACGGACAATGGCGTTCTGCGTTAAGCAGGACGCTTTTTTGTTCTATAGGAAACTTCTCCGAATTTTCCTATAGAGCAAAAACCCTCCGGGGGATGCGCACTACGCGCTCAAGGAAAATGGCTGCCTGCGCAGCCGCGCTTCGGCGCGAGTGTGCGTCCTGACGCACACTTTTTTTATTCTATAGGAAACTCCTTTGAATTTCCCTATAGAACAAAAAAACTCCGGGGGATGCGCATGCGGCGTACAAGGTAGATGTCGCGGTGCGACCGCCGCAGGCGCGAGTTTCGCAAGCGAAACTCTTTTCTTGTTCTATAGGAAATTTCTTCGAATTTTCCTAT
>VSNK01000056.1 GCA_009774255.1 Faecalicatena sp. | reverse complement strand
CGTGTCAGCTGTGCGTCTGCTAACCGACGGTGTAGTGGGCTACACCTAGGTTAGCAGGCGTGCAGATGGCGCGGATAGCGAGTGCTGATTACTCAAGAATTAATGCAATGATGTACTAACTTACTTATTATTCTTTTACTTCCTCTTCCTCTATATTCAATATATTATTGCATATTTCCACAGATATCAGATACACGATTCTAGAATCATTCATCATCACATACCGATTCCCCTCGCCGTCTTCACCGCCTATATACAAGTTCAGAACATTTTCTTCCTCATCCTTTGTATAAGTCGCTTCCACGGTGATCCGTGTATCTTCATCCAACCCAAATTCCTTCAGGTCTTTATCTTCCACGGAATAATCCGCAGCGGAACCCAGCGTAACCGCACCAAGTCCGCCTGCGACAGCAGCAATATTTTTGGCATCGTCATCATTTTCCGAATCATATATGGTTATTTCCCCTCCCCGTGTAATTACCTCTTTTTTCAGATTGCCGCTTCCAATGGAGGGATACGTATCCAACTGTGCCATTTCTTCCAGCGTATGCTGCAGGGCTCCTGTTACGGAGCTGCTGACAGTATAGATCTTTTCCGTGTTCTCATTGAGCAGATAATAGGCATCATCAACCGCATTTCCAATGCTCAGATTGATTTCATTCCCATCCGCGTCATCAAGTTTTATCGTATATGCCGGCGCAGTCAACCCATAATCTTCCGGAGCATCCCCGTCTTTCAGCTCCCTGAGGGCTTCCAGATTCCCAAATGTGCTGACGATCTGTTCCGGATAGTTCTGAGCGAGCGGGAAATCCGGATCCGGTTCGTATACCCATGTATCATCCACCTTTTGAAAGGTAAACTCACTGTTTCCCGTCTTATAGCTGACAGAGCTTACTTCCTTCATATCTGTCACATATACTTTCGCCGCTTTCTCCTCGGCTTCCTGTTTTTCGTCCTGCTTCCGGTTATATTGCTTCATCAGGCCAAGTATGACCAGAAGCAGGGGCAGGATGAGAAGAAGAGAGAGCAGCCGTTTCTTCTTTTTCTCCATATACTCCTCCTGATATCAAAGACATTATGCTTTCCTGCGCCTGAACCATACCGAAAATCCTCCTGCAAGGATCACCAGTGGTATCCCGAATATCGCGAGCAGGCTCAGCAGGCCCACATGCTGAATCGTATTATACTGTACTGCCATGCTCTTTGGCTCAATCGACAGATTCTCCACTCCGTCAAAGTTGGCTGTCACCGCATTCATAAATAATGTGGTATTCTCTAAAGTAGTGAACGTCTCCGTAAGCTGAGAATCGATCATATTCGCGCAGGAAATCACGGTAAGACGGCTTTCTCCTTCTTCACTCTCTGTCCCGTTCACTGCTTCTGTCGCTACGGCTCCAATTGTATAAGTTCCCTCTGTCTGTGAATCCTCTGTTACGGCGGCACCGCCGCTGCTGGTAGTCATAAAGGACGTAGTTGATATTGTGTCCCGCGCCGCGTCAACCATATTCAGCCCGTGTGCGTTAATCAGAAGAACCATCTCCGAAGCCATTCCCTTCGCCATATCTCCACTCACGCTCAGCATCGGGAATATATAAAACGCATTTCCCTGATAGCATCTCTGCATATCTGCGATATAGCCGTCCGCCGCTTCCATGCCGTATTCCTTCATAACTGCTGCCAGATTCGGCAGCTCCGTACTGTTGGTATCCCCCAGCAAAAGCATCATCTTGCCTCCGCCGGTCAGGTAAGAAAGCACTGCGTTCTTCTCTTCCTCTGTCAGGTCCGTGGTCGGCGCATTCATGATCAGCAAATCACAATCCTCCGGTATCTCCAGATTCATCATCAGATTCCACTCTGAGACCGCGTAATTATTCTTATCCATCAGTTCCGTAACCGATGCCGGAAGCATGGACTCTCCATGTCCCGCAGTCCGATAAATTTGCTTTCCCGCATCACTGGTAATATAATTCACCGCACTGGTAAGCTGTCCCTCTCCGTCGAATTCATTTTCCGATATGCTGCCTGTATAATAATAGGATGAATAGTCCACTACGACGATCTGATCAAAAGTCACTGTCGTTGTCTTTCCTGTATTTTCACAAGACACAACGATAGAGTTCTCAGGTGCGTCATATTCCTGCAGCGCCGACGGATGCAGCACCGGGTCAATCCACTCCACCGAAATCTTTTTCGAGAGAGCCGCGTATTTACTTAAAAACGTCTCAATCCGTTCATCTGCCTCTCCCTTTACGGCAAGTACTTTAAAAGTGACTTCCTCATCCAGACTTTTTAGAAAATCTCTGGACGTGTCCGTAATCTCATATATCTTCGCATTGCTGACATCGATATTGCGGTATTGTTCCGGAAGCTGGCCTACGATCAGATTGACCACAACCACTATCGCAATCACCACTGCCGTCAGCCCCACGCTGTATATCCCATGCGTTGTTCCTGTCGTATGAAATAATCTTTTCATTTTTTCCACAGCCCGTTCCTCCTAACTCCAGCGTCTTTTCTGAATTGTCTGTACGGTCAGGAATATAAATACCGCGATCACAGACAGATACAGGACAATGCCGCTCAGATCCACAATATGATTCTGCGTGATACCCGTAAAGACATCCGCAAATGCCAGCCTTCCAAGCAGCTTTGACAATAGGTTCTCGAACAGGCTTGACTTCACAAAGTAGGCAATAACACATCCAGCCACACAAACTGCCTCCAGGACAGCGCTCAAAAACCAGTTCAATGTCATTTGCCAGATGTAAAATACGATCACGCTCACAATCAGCAGAAGGCCTATTAGACATCCAGACGCAGAGGACGGCAGAAATTCAATGATTCCATTCCAAAGGTACAGCAATAGAAGGACTCCGAACGTACTGACGAACGCAATGATCTGGCTCTCTGTCAGTGTTGACATAAACATACCGATCGCCAGATATACACATCCCAGCAGGAAAAACACCGCAATGGAAATATAATCGACCTTCAGGTACGCTGTCCCGTTCATCTTGATAATCAGCGGAAACAGGCAGAAAATCAGATTAGGCACTGCTACTACGGTCGCCATCGCAAGATATTTTCCAAGAACCACCTTTGTCAGACTCACCGGCGCTGTCAGAAGAAGCTGGTCCGTCTTGTTCTTCCGCTCTTCCGAAAAGCTCCGCATGGTGATCAGTGGAATCCCTACGATAAAGATGATCAGCGAACCGGATAACGTATATGAAAAATAAGGATATCCTGCGGTCAGGTTATATGCCGTAAAATAAATTCCCGTAAACAGCACCAGGAACGCGACAAAAACGCATCCTATCATAGATTGGAAGTAAGAACGAAGTTCTCTTTTATAAATCGCCAGCATCTGCAGCCGCCTCCTCTCCCTGGGTCAGTTCCATAAACACCTCTTCCAGACTTACTTTGGATGTCTTCAGCATCAGGAGGGGGCAGCCTGCGTCTGCAAACGCCAAAAATATCGTCTCACGGATATCCCGCTCTCCTCCGGATACTGATTTTCCAAGCTCAAACTTTGCGTAAGTAGTGTCTTCTGCTGTCCGGCCAAGTTCAAGCTTTTCAATCCCCTGAACCTTCCGCAGAATCGCTCTGACTCGTTCCGGCTCCGCCTTTGTCTCGATCTCCAGACTATTCTGTCCGGCCATCAGGTGCTCCAGATTCTCCGGTGTATCGCTGGCAACCAACTTCCCTCTGGAAATGATCAGAATATAATCGCAGACTTCTCTGACCTCTGCCAGTATATGAGAGCTTAAGATCACCGTATGTTCCCTTGCCATATCCCGAATCAGTTCACGAATCTCGATGATCTGCTTCGGATCCAGGCCTACCGTCGGCTCATCCAGGATGATGATATCTGGGAAGCCCAAGATCGCCTGGGCCAGCCCCACCCTTTGGCGGTATCCCTTTGACAGGTTCTTGATCAGGCGGAACTGCACATCATTCAATTTCGTAATGTCCATGACCTTCTGAACAGAATCCTCCCGTTCCTTCTTCGGGATCTCCTTCAGCTCTGCCGCAAATTCCAGATACTCCAGTACGGTCATATCCATGTACAGGGGCGGAAGCTCCGGCAGATACCCGATATGCTTTTTCGCTTCCTCGGGTTCCTTCAGAATATCATGCCCATCGATGACAACCGCTCCCTCAGTTGCTCCCAGATAGCCGGTCATGATGTTCATGGTGGTTGATTTTCCAGCACCATTTGGTCCCAAAAAGCCGTAGATTCTCCCTGGTTCGAGCTGAAAATCCAAGTGATCTACGGCAAGATGTGTTCCATATTTTTTCACTAAATTCTTTACCTCAATCAAATCCTTACCTCCCTGTCGTTGATATGATATCTGTTCCGTACATTTACTTGATATGTATATCCCCGAATGTAAAAGAACCGCATAAAAATAACCTGTTCTTTTTTTCATTTGTTCAGGTTATTTTTGTACGGTTTCTAAAGTAGCAAATGTTTGTGAAATTTTTGTGTATGAAATGTGAGAATGTTGTTTACTCCGATTATTATTCACGGCCTGACCGACCGCGCTCCTTACTCCTTCCCATGTGCATCCTGCACCTGCGGGATCAGAGAGGCGGCCAGCTTCCCGCGCCCTCTCTGCTTCAGATACAGAACACCGACAATAGAAAATACCACCGCTCCAATGAAATTCACCATCAGATCCTTCATGGTATCCACGATTCCTACATCCAGATATCCGCCTAGATTCCACTCCTGTCCGTTGACCACCAGAGAATCAACCACCATCTTGACCGGAACATTTTCCCCATTGGGATTCAGCTTGACCGAGCTGATCGCCGGCAAGATCCAGTCCTTCTGCATATCGGTGTAAAAAAACCAGTCCATACCAAATTCAAAAAATTCCCACAGCACACCGATTGTCATGGAAAAGCAGAATGCGACGAACGCAACAAAATAAGGCGACATTTTGATGGAAAACTTCTCGCTCCGGTTGAAAATGTCGATCAGCGCAAATCCGATCGCTGCCATCAAAAAACCGTTAGTCGTATGCAGTATGGTATCCCAGACCGGGATTTTCACATAAAATGCATTGATCTCCCCCAAGATCTCCGCCGAAAAAATGAAGACAAGAATAACCGTCTCAAGCCCCGCCGGAATATTGACCCCGAGCCTGCGCTCGATCACCTTGGGAATGGAAAAAAGGATCAATGTTAAGATCCCCAAAAACATATTGTGATAACTCCCAAGAAAAAACTGCCGGACGATCGACAGCACCACCAGCGCCAATAAGACCATTTCAACCTTTGTTCTTTTTTTCCCTGTACTCATCTCTTCCTCCTGTTATTTCATTAATCTTTTCATTAATTATAATGGGATTTCCGGAAAATCTCTGCCAGTCTGGGGCGAATGGTCGCTTTTCGGGGTAAAAGAAGTTACAGTTCACTGGCCAGCCAGCGAACTATAACGAATCCGGCCTATTTAAAGTTGCCTTACGGCAAGAAGCCGGATTCCAGCCCCAGTACATACTGGCCTGTGACCGTGCAGCGTAGTGCACGGCCCAGGAGGGGACTGTAGCTAAAAGAATGCAGATTACATTTTCTCCGCATAAGCGCGGACAATCTCCATGAATACCTCTCCATACTTGTCATATTTCACTTGTCCAATACCATTAATCTCTAGCATGGCTTCCCTTGTCGTTGGCAGAAATGTACTCATTTCCTTTAAAGTCTTATCGGAAAAAATAATGTACGGCGGGACATGCTCCTTCTGTGCAAGCTCATAGCGGTATTTTCTAAGCTGCTCGAACAGCTCCGGATATTTGGCGTCCACCGCCGCTTTTTTCTTCTTTTCCTGGCCTTTGGATGCTATTCGTTCCTGCTCCTTCGGAAGCTTTAAGATAATCTGGAAGGCTTGGCCGGTATCCGGCTGCTGCTCCCAATATGCCAGCAGTTCACGCCCGCTCTTTGTCATTTTCAGCACCGGGTAATCGCTGGTTGTGAGGAACAGGTATCCTTTCACCAGCAGGTCGTTCAGAATCTGCCGCAGACGGACCAGCGTCCGGTCTTTCAGACTTCCGTACTCCGGATTCTGATCCAGACGGAACTGCCGCACCTTTGCCGTATCTGAACCATGCACCCCGTCCAGGATGGCATTGATTCCGTAACGTTCATGGGTGGTCAGCACCATACGGATGATATGGCACGCCTCCTCCGTCACATCAATGTCTTCAAATTCTGTCCGGCAGTTTTCACAGTTGCCGCAATAATTTCCTCCGTACTCTCCGAAATATCTCAGGATATAATCCCGCAGGCATTCGTTGGTGAAGCAGTAGAACGTCATTTTCCGAAGCCGCTCCTGATCCCGCTCCTTGATCAGTTCCCGTTCTTCCTCCTCCAGCTCGCTGTTCTCCGCCTGTGTCCCGATGAGAAATTCATTGATCCGCACGTCCTGACCGGAATAATACAGCAGACACTCCGCCGGCTCACCGTCCCGTCCTGCGCGCCCTGCCTCCTGATAATAGCTTTCAATATCCTTGGGCATATTGTAGTGGATGACATAGCGCACATTGGATTTGTCGATTCCCATGCCAAATGCATTGGTGGCCACCATCACCGGCCTGCGGTCATAGATAAAGTCTTCCTGGTTCTGCTTGCGCTCCGCATCGGTCAGTCCCGCGTGATAGCGTGTGACCGGATATCCCGCCTTTCTTAAGTCCAGTTCTACCTCCTCCACGGTTTTTCGGGTATTGCAGTAAATGATTCCGCTCTTTTCTCTGTTTTTTGATAAATAGTCCAGAAGCTGCGCCTTCTTGTCCTTTGGCTTTTTGACCGCGAAGTAGAGATTTTTCCGGTCATATCCGGTAACTACCACCGCCGGGTCATGGAGCCCCAGGATACAGAGGATGTCCTCCTTGACCTGCTTCGTGGCCGTAGCCGTATATGCGGCGATCACCGGGCGTTTCGGCAACATACTGATGAACTCCACGATCTTCAGATAGCTGGGCCGGAAGTCCTGCCCCCATTGAGAAATACAGTGGGCTTCGTCCACCGCTGTCATGGAGATCTCTACCTCCTGCACCAGAGACTGGAAGGCATCTGTCATCAACCGTTCGGGCGCCACATAGATGATCTTGTACTGGCCCCGGCGCGCATTCTCCATGGCTTTGCGGTACTGACCTTCGGTCAGGGAACTGTTGATATAGGCCGCATGGACGCCGGCCTGATTGAGTGCGGCCACCTGATCCTTCATCAAAGAAATGAGGGGCGATACCACGATAGTAATCCCCTCAAACAAAAGTGCCGGAACCTGAAAACAGATCGACTTTCCCGCCCCCGTCGGCATGATTCCCAGAACATCCCTGCCGGAAAGAGCGCTGTCAACCAACGTTTCCTGTCCCTCCCGGAAAGTGTCGTAGCCGAAGATATCTTTTAAGATTTCGTATTTTTTATCCATTCTTTTTCCCTGCTGTCTATTCATCCTTTTCTTTTTTCTCATTCCGAAGCTTCGCAATCTTCTCCTTCGCCTCTTCGATGTCCTTACATCCGTCAAGAATCATTTGTATCATCTGTAAGATTCCGTCATACTGTCTATCCGTCATAATCTCCATTTATCCACCTTTCTCACTTCCGGGCTATTGCCATTTAATCTTCCTCTTCTCCCCTATCTTTCTTCGTTTTCTTCCCCTCTACCGCTTCAATACAATCAACAATATCGTCACTTGTAAAATTCTTGGATTTCAGCCAGTCGATAAGATTCACAACTTCTCTTGCTGTCATTGCTTTTAATACCTCCATTTTCTAATCTCCTTTCTCCATCCTTATTCCCTTTGCTTTAAACAACTGCCTCTATCAGCACCTTGCCCTTGTATGAAATCGCTTTTACCCCAATCTCTTTCTTTTAGTTAAAATTGAAAGTCAGCATATAGCCCCTATCCAGATGGTGATTTTCGAGATAGTCAAATAGCTGCTCCTCCCCCTGCTGATGCCTCACGGAACCATGCCAGAGCTTCGCCTCTACAATAAATTGCTCTCCGCAATAATCCACGATCAAGTCTGTCCTTTCCCTGTTTCTCGTCTCAACCTCCACATAGCAATTGCCGGTTCCATTGATAATCGGCTTCAGAAACAGCATGAAATAACGCCGCCCGTCATCCTCATAAAATTTTTGTCCGCTGCCGCCGTAAAGATCATTAAAATGTACCACAAACCTTTCCAGGATTCTTTTCATATTCAGATGCCCGCCTTCCAGAAAAAGTGACTTTTCCTTCAATGCCGCATCATAGATCTCTTCCTGCTGCATGGAGGGAACAGCAAGGAAAAAGTTGTATAGTAAGGTTTCAAATATCCTGTTTGCAATCACAACCCGGCTGTCCGAAATTTTCACAAATCCAAACATCACTGCGGCCTCGACTGAACGTACACCAACCACATATGCAATTTCCTTTCCGATAAATAACAGGCTTCGGAGCATTTCATCCAAGTCAGGATAATCGGTCAGCTTATTGAGCAGTGAATCAAACAACGTATTGGTTTCTGAAAGCAAGATTCGAACTGCTTTCAAAAAGCCGCTTTTCGACCACGCAGAACCCAAACTTTCATCCTTCCCGGTTATCCTCTCATCCATCAGTTTACAGAGACGTGAAACCAGAAACGGATAACCGGATGTATATTCATAGAGAAGCTCTGACATTTCCGTAATGTCCATACCTGTATGATGGTCATGCTCATAGTCCGCCAACATTCCTGCAATCTCTCTGGTCGAAAAACTCATATCCACCAAAAAATCCGCTGCGATGTTCCAAGGTGAGTTATTCTTATGTTCTTCATCTATCCTGATCTTCCGCCTGATATTTTTAATATCATAGACACCTGCAAGTATCACAGACTGAAATGTTGATTTCACATCTCTGTTAATATAATACCCGCGAAGCTGCGCAAGAAAATCCATAAAAACCTGATTATTCGCTGCACTGTCCACTTCATCTATGAGCAGAATCACAGGCTTTTGCGATTGCCCGCACCATCTGCTCAGCACCCTGAACAATGCCGACAAGGTACGTTTTTTTTCGCTTTCTGCCATAAATATGGCAAACTTTTCACGAATTTCCTGCGGGATATCCTGAGCGCACTCCAGCACTTCACTGGAAAATGCAGACGTGAAACTCGGCTCATCTTTAAAATCTGCATGGCTCAGCATCTGGAAATCCAGGCTGAGGACCAGATATTCTTTTTCCAGAAAACGCCCCAATGCCCGCAATGTTGTCGTCTTTCCATATTGGCGGGCACGATTTATGGTAAAATAGTCTCCCCGGTCAACCATCCTTTTTATTTCATCAAGTTTTGGCCGGATATCTACCATATAATGTAAGCCTGGTTTACAGTCACCATTTACATTAAAAAATCTGCCCATCACATCACCATGCCCTTCTGCTCCTTTGATCTCTGCCTTTATACTATCATGCGGTATGGAAAATAGCAAGCGGATGATTGGATAACTCCCAGCTGTTGGCTGGATGCCTGAAACCGCAGCTTTGTCGGCCGGGTGCCTTGCAGCGGGGTGCAAGGCACCGTGAATAGTAACCTCGCTGCATTACAGTTCACGGTCTAACCTGTTTATACCGGCAGATTCGTTGTCTGTTCATGCGTATCCCCGCTGGTAAACAGTACCACCCTGTCTCCTGCCTTCAGCACCTGCATTCCTCCCGGAATCAGCACTTTGTTTCTTCTCCGTATCATAACGATCAACGTATGTCTTGCAAAGCTGATGTCCTTGATCATCTTTCCCACCCAAGGATGCTCCTTACGCAAAATGACCTCTTTCAGCTTAATCCCAAGCTCGTCCTTATAACTCTCCGCCCCCAGCACAAGCTGGTCTCCTGCCTTGAGGACCGTATTTCCCTGGGGGACGATCGTCCTGCTCCCACGGCAGATCACCACCAGGATCAGTCCCGGCGGCAGAGAAATCTTCCTCACCGAAAGATTTTCCCACGGATGCTTCTCCGTGATCTTTAAAGTAATGAAATGGATGTCCGTCTCTTCCGCATAGGCAGATAATGTCTTCATCCTGGAATACTGTTCCACGAAGCCGGCAGAAATAATACCGGTCGGGATTGCCACCATGCCCACCCCCCGAAACGCAATAAAAATCCCTACCAGCCTTCCCGCCAGAGTCACCGGATAAATGTCTCCGTAACCGACAGTTAAAAGCGTGGATACTGCCCACCAGATTCCGGAAAAGGCATCTTTAAATTTGTCTGGCTGTACTCCATTTTCCAGACTGTACATGCAAAGGGATGAAGCGAGCATCAGAACCAGAATCATCCATACGGAGGAAAGAATCTGATCCTTCTTCTCTATCAGGACCTCTGCAATCACATTGAACGCGTCATAATATGCATTGACTCGGAAGAGCCGGAAAATTCTTGCCACCCGGAACATCCGGAATGCCACGGCGCCCGCCGGGAAAAACACCGGCAGGAAATAGGGTACAAATGTAAGCAGGTCGATCACTCCATAAAAAGATCGCGCAAAGGCCAGCTTTGCACGGAAACTGCTTTTCTTCGGATACAGATATTCTGCCGTCCAGATCCTGAGCGCATACTCCACGGCAAAAATAAGCATGGTAATAAACTCCACTGTCTCCATCTGCTTCGTATAAGGCCTTGCTCCGTCAAAGGTCTCCAGCAATGTGATAAATAAACTCATAAAAATCACAAGAGTAATGAACATATCGAATGAAATACTTGCTTTGTCCTTATCGTTCCCAATCTGGATGATTTCAAATGTCCGACGCTTTATATTTTCCATCTCTTATTCTCCGCCATTGTCTCTGCAGTTCCTAACTATACTACCATGTAGTACGGAAAATGGCAAGGTGCAGGGCGCCGTGAACAGAAAAATCCTGGTATATTACGGTGTTGAAAAACGTTTTGCAGATATAAAAGAATGGTATGACGGATATCATTTTGGCCATGTAGACGTATATTGTCCGTGGGATGTACTGAACCAGTGTTACAGACTTTGCGCAAATGCGGACGCAAAGATGGATTCCCATTGGGAAAACAGCAGCAGCAACGCCATTATCCAGGATATGATCGAGGATGCCACGGAAACGACCAAGGCCGAAATTGAGACATTAATCTCCGGTGAATATGTGGAGAAGTTATTGATTCCGGAATTGAATTATACAGATCTTGACAGCCAGGATTTGGAGATTCGGCAGACATATTTGTGGAGCGAACTTTTTGCCACAGGGTATCTGACGGATTCCAAAGAGACAGGCGGGGGATATCACAGACTACTGATTCCGAATAAGGAGGTTCTGGGAATCTATGAACCACGATCTTGGACGCCGCAAGGACGATGCCTATCACGGCGGAAGGGATTCCGGAACCACCATCAACCAATACGTCACATCAAAGAGACTTGTCCATGCGAAGCAGCTGCTGATTGAAGGTTACAGCGCCGCTGATGCCGCCGAGCTGTGCGGTTTTGGGGATTACAGTAATTTTTTCCGTGCTTTTATGAAAGCTACGAACATCTCGCCCAAAAAATATGTCCAGTTCATCACACGCAGGGAACTGACAGAAGGATGCGAAAATAGCGGTACAATCGAGTAGGAGGCAGGTGAATTAGCTCACCTGCCTCCTACTCGATCATTATCCTTCAAAAGCTCCCCAATATCCGCAAGCAATACTTCCTCCTTCTCTCCTGCTTCTTCCAAAACCCGCTCTGTAAATCCCCGCTTAGAGAACAGCATAAAATAAGATTTTTCCCGCCGGCCGCCAAATACCTCTGATTTCTCCCTGAGTCTTTTTAGCACCTGATAATCCACAGGCTCGTTCGTCCACTTACATTCACAGAACAAGTATGCATCCATATCTCTCGCAATCAGGTCGATCTCAACCTGTTCATGGCTTTTTGGGTTTGTTCCCCACCAGCGACCGATCTCTGTAAACAAAATCGGCAGCGCTCCCTTACTGTTCTGACGCAGCAGATAGTCGCGGCATATTCTCTCAAAAACCTGTCCCATATAATGGCTGTAGTCCGGTTCAATTCTCCGATTCCACACAATCTCCTGTGCGCCTGTCTCCAACAGGGTTCTGTTTCCGGATACATACCGATACCAGAAGCGGAACATAAAATCAGAAAGATGGTAGAGCGCTTTTCTCGAAGTCTCTTTTTCTCCAAACGGAACCTCTTTATATACAATTCCCAATTCCCGAAGCGTATGGATATATTTCAGACATTTTGCAGAGTCTTCTCCTGTTTTCATGGCAATTTCATTTGCTCTGGACGCCCCTCCCGCGATGGCCTCTATGATCGCGCAGTACACCCCCGGCTCCTGAACCTCCTGCCGCATAAGCAGAAGCGGTTCTTCATACAGGTAACTGACCGGTTTTAAAAATGCATCTGTGATATTATCTTTTATGCTCTTCCCAGGACGGATCTGCCGCAGATACAATGCCGTACCGCCAAACGCGCCGTACAGCATCAGCTTCTCTTCCCGTGAAAATCCGTCCACAAACCGGATACTGTCCAGATAGTCAAACGGCTTCATATGAAGCTGTGCGGTTCTTCTGCCAAACAGGGGGCTTTTTGCGCCAAGCACTTCTTTTTCCATGAATCCCATATAGCTTCCGCACAGGATAAGGAACAGTTTTCCATACTGGAGCCTGTGATCAATCAAATGCTGTAGTACGGATAAAAGCGATGGATTCAGCGCCGCCAGATATGGAAATTCATCGAGCACCAATACCATGGGATCCTCTCTCTGGCGTTCCTCTATATAAGAGAACGCTTTTTCCCAGGATCCAAATGGTTCCAGAGCTGATTCACAGTAATGTGCAAAAATCTCTGCAGAGAATTTTTCAAGATTCAATTTTTCATTGCTCTGTTCCGCCGAATAAAAAATATGATTCTTTTCCTTGCAAAATTCTTTTAAAAGCGTAGTCTTGCCGACACGTCTCCGTCCATAGAGTATAAAAAGCTGAAATGTCTTTTCCTCATATCTTCGGTTCATTTCCGAAAGTTCTTTTTCTCTGCCTATAAACATCATATCACCTTCCGAAACAATTTACTTTGTAGTAATTTATTTTAAAGTAAATTATATAGGCATTTTTATCTATAGTCAAGACCATATGATCTCCAACTAAAAAGGTTCCGAATCGCACCTGCGATCCGAAACCTTTTTCCACCATTTTATTCTTTTTACGAATACCCATGTGCCTCCTTGAGCATCATGTCCTTCACCTTCATCAGCCGGATCTGGGTACTTCTTTCGTTCTCATCCAGCTTCATAGTAATATACTTGATATTCGTCTCCGTCTCCGGAATGATGACATGCTCCAGCGCGTTTACACGCCTTCTTGTCTTTTCAATCTCTGCCGCCATAAGCTGGCAGGCCTTTTCGCATTCCGCCAGGCGAATCATGTCCGGCAGGATGTCTGCCAGGGACTTGACCGCCCCGTCCAGGTCGCTGGAGGTAAATGCGAAGCCATAAGAGTAGATGTCATTCTCATCTGCTGTCCTTGTTTTATACTCAAATGTCGGAATGTTTACACTCATGACATTGGCTTCCGCCGCTTCCAGATTGATCTCCTGCTTGGGAGCCATCAGCGCCGTTTTAAGAGCTGCCTCCGACATACCTGCTTTGGCGATTACAAAATTTTTGTTTGCAGAAAGAATTCCTGCTTCTACCCGCTTACGTATTTCCATATTCTCACGTACCAGGTCCAGATACTGACGCATCAGCTCATCACGCTTGTCTTTCAGGAGCTTATGCCCACGGATTGCCGTGATACGCTTTTTTTTCAGGCGCGTCAGCTCCATACGGGTAGGGCTTACCTGTTTTGCTGCCAAATGCAATCACCTCTCCTTCTATAATTTACTGCCTCTGTCCTGTGTAAAAGCCGGTAAAATGATCTTATGCCTTTTACACAATCCAGAAATCCAAGCCCTTGACTTTTATCCTTGATAATACTTATCCAGGAACTTGTCGTCGATACGTTTCAGCTCGGTTCTCGGCAGCATGGAGAGCAATTTCCATCCGATATCCAGCGTTTCCTCTATGCTTCTGTCCGTACTGTAGCCCTGAGAGACATATTCCGCCTCAAACGCATCGGCAAACTTCGCATAGATCAGGTCGATCTCCGTCAGAGCCGCTTCACCCAGGATGACCATTAATTCCTTGGCATCCTTTCCGCGAGCATACGCGGAGAATAACTGGTTCATAGTATTGGCATGATCCGCACGGGTCTTGCCCTCACCGATACCCTTGTCCTTCAAACGGGACAGGGACGGCAGTACATCGATCGGCGGAGCAATTCCCTTCTGGTACAGAGCACGGCTCAGAATGATCTGCCCCTCGGTGATATATCCGGTCAGGTCGGGGATGGGATGCGTCTTATCCTCTTCCGGCATGGTCAGGATCGGGATCATGGTAATACTTCCCTTCTTCCCGTTCTGACGTCCGGCTCTCTCATACATGGTCGCCAGATCGGTGTACATATATCCCGGATATCCACGGCGTCCCGGTACCTCCTTACGTGCCGCGGAGACCTCACGGAGGGCATCCGCATAGTTGGTGATATCGGTCAGAATAACCAGTACATGCATATCCTTTTCAAATGCCAGGTATTCCGCAGCGGTCAACGCCATCTTCGGCGTCGCAATACGCTCAATAGCCGGGTCGTTTGCCAGGTTGATAAAGAGGACGGTACGGTCAATGGCACCGGTCTCCTTAAAGCTCTCTATAAAGAAGTTGGACTCTTCAAATGTGATACCAAGCGCCGCAAAGACAACGGCGAAGTTCTCATCTGTTCCCAAAACCTTTGCCTGCTTCGCGATCTGAGCCGCCAGCTGCGCATGAGGCAGACCAGAAGCGGAGAAGATCGGCAGCTTCTGTCCACGAACCAGTGTGTTCAGTCCGTCGATAGCGGAGACTCCGGTCTGAATAAACTCCTCCGGATAGCTTCTCGCCGCCGGGTTCATGGGCAGGCCGTTGATGTCCATACGGGCATCCGGCAGAATCGTCGGGCCGTCATCAATGGGATTGCCAAGTCCGTCAAAGACACGTCCCAGCATATCCTCAGATACGCCCAACTCCATGCTCCGTCCCAGGAAACGTACCTTGCTGTTGGACAGGTTGATACCTGTGGAACTCTCAAATAACTGTACTAACGCATTGCCCCCGTCAATCTCCAGCACCTTGCATCGACGGGTCTCGCCGCTTGCCAGCTCAATCTCTCCCAGTTCATCGTAGGTGACATTCTCTACACCGCGCACCAGCATCAGAGGGCCGGCAACTTCCTGTATGGTCCTATACTCTTTCGGCATTTAGAATTCCTCCTTTCCCAATGAATTGGCAATCTCAACATGCAGCTCGTTGTTTACTTTTTCAAATTCTACATCTAACTTATCTTCCGTCACGTATTTGAAACGTCCGATCTGCTCGCGCACCGGCATATCTACCAGCTTCTGCAGCGGCGCGCCTTCCTTCAGCGCTTCTACGGAAAGGTCATAGTACGCGAGAACCAGCTTCATCATCATATGCTGCTTCTTCAGAGAGGTATACGTATCTACCTCATGGAAGGAGTTCTGATGGAGGAAATCCTCACGGATGGAGCGTGCCGCTTCCATCTTCAGGCGGTCGCCTGCGGACAGCGCGTCCATACCTACCATCTTCACGATCTCGTCCAGCTCCGCCTCTTCCTGGAGCAGCGACATCATCTTCTGGCGGTTTTCTACCCAGTCCTCAGCCACCTGCGTATTGAACCAGTCCTTCATATTGTCTACATACAGCGAATAACTGGTCAGCCAGTTGATCGCCGGGAAATGTCTCTTATACGCCAACGCGGAATCCAGTCCCCAGAATACCTTGACGATACGCAGTGTCGCCTGGGATACGGGCTCGGAAATATCACCGCCCGGAGGGGATACGGCGCCGATTACGGACAGTGCGCCCTCGCGCCCTTCTTTTCCAAGGGAGATCACGTGTCCCGCGCGCTCATAGAACTGCGCAAGACGGCTTCCCAGGTATGCCGGGTAACCTTCCTCACCAGGCATCTCTTCCAGACGTCCGGACATCTCACGGAGCGCTTCCGCCCAGCGGGATGTGGAGTCTGCCATCAATGCCACGGAATATCCCATATCACGGAAATACTCCGCAATCGTAATGCCGGTGTAAATGGATGCCTCACGGGCAGCCACAGGCATATCGGACGTATTCGCGATCAGAACGGTTCTTTCCATCAGAGACTGTCCCGTCTTCGGGTCTTTCAGCTCTGGGAACTCGTTCAGAACGTCGGTCATCTCGTTTCCGCGCTCTCCACATCCGATATAGACTACGATATCAGCCTCCGCCCACTTCGCGAGCTGATGCTGGATAACGGTCTTACCGCTTCCGAAGGGTCCCGGCACCGCAGCCACACCGCCCTTTGCGATGGGGAAGAAGGTATCGACAACACGCTGTCCTGTTACCAGGGGCATCTCCGGCGGCAGCTTCTTCTGATAAGGTCTGCCGCGGCGGACCGGCCATTTCTGCATCATGGTCAGCTCCTTATCGCCTTCCGCAGTCTCTACAACCGCAACCACGTCTTCTACCGTGAATTCTCCTGCTTTGATCTCTTTGATCTTTCCTTTTGTTCCTACCGGAACCATAATCTTCTGTTCAACGACAATCGTCTCCTGCACGGTACCGATCACATCGCCTGGCTCTACTTCATCTCCAACCTTTGCGGTGGGAACAAAATTCCATTTCAGGTCACGCTTCAGGGACGGCACTTCCACACCACGCTTCAGATTGTTCCCCGAAACCTTCATAATATCATCCAGCGGCCTCTGGATTCCGTCATAAATGCTGGTGATCAGGCCAGGCCCCAACTCTACGGCCATGGGCACTTCCATAGACTCCACCGGTTCTCCCGGTCCCAGTCCGGATGTCTCCTCATATACCTGAATGGAAGCCTCATCTCCATGCATTTCAATGATTTCGCCAATCAGTCTCTGGTTGCTGACACGAACCACGTCAAACATATTCGCGTCGCGCATACCCGATGCAATAACAAGCGGGCCTGCGACTTTTTTAATTACGCCTCTGCTCATTTGACGAATTACCTCCTGCTTATAAAACTTGGTGAGGTCCTTTCGAACCTAGTTGTTAAGCACATCCTGCCGACCTGCCTTGAACACTTATCGAGGTCTTTTCGAGATTAGTGTGCAAGGTACATCTCGCTGGCTTGGTGAGGTTCTACCGAACCTAGCAGCGCAGATGTTTCTTTTTCGAGCCTGGTGGCGCGGATGACTCATTCTATTCTTCAGAAAACAGAATATCCGACCCGACAGCCTGCTCCACCGTCTTCTTAACGCCTTCTATGCCTGCCCCGGTATTCCCGGACACGCCCGGGATCTGAATGATCGCCGGCATGGTCTGCTCCTGATATTCCGCTATCACATCTTTGATCTTTGCCGCCACGGCTTCCGTAATATAGATGATCCCATATTTTCCGTCCGCGAGCTGGCGCAGCTTATCCCTGGCTTCTTCGGTGGTCTTTACCGGACAGATGCTAAGACCCAGCGTCGCGAAACCATAGATACTGTCGTAATCGCCGATTACTGCAATCTTATACATACATCTCCCTTACCCTTTCCCGAATCGCCTCATCCGGGAATTCATTCTGCTTCCCGGTCAGGATGATCCGAACTGTCTTGATCTCATTCTCTCTGGCAAGCTGATAAGCCACCAGGGGACCTACTGAAAACGCATTATATTTCTGCGGACGGATGGTCTCCATCATCCGGTTGTCACACCATCGTTCAAATGCGGACGGAGATTCTTCCAGAGCCTGTGCGCCTTCCGCATACGTGGTGCCGGACAGATATTCTCCGATGGCCTCCGGTCCACTGAGAGCCGCCTTGGCAAGCAGCTCCGCACTGACGCTTTCGCATTCCGCCATCGCACGCTTCATAAAGTCCAGCGGCTTTCCGGTCTTCTGACAACGCACCGCGATCTTGATATCCGCGATTGCAACCGTAGATTCCGCATAATTACGAATGATCTCGTCCTTTGCGTTCCTGCCTGCCTCATAGATGGCATCCAGGGCGGCCCGATCCACGATCACATCACATAGCTGTCCGTCCCGCGTGTGCAGAAGCGTATCATATGCTTCCTGCGCTGCGGCAGACATGTTGTCCGGAAGACGCCCGAATTCTTTATTCTCTACAATGCCCAGCATCTCTTCCCCCGGAATCGAACAGTCATCATAGAAAATATTCTCACTGTGAACCTCTGTGCATACTTCCTTAATCGCTGCTTTCAGGTTATGATATACCTTAGAATAAGAAAGCACATCAAACACAGACAGATCCGGCGCCACTTCCCGGATCACCTCCCAGGTCTTCTCCTCCTCACGCTTCAGCATTGCAGAGGCATCCAGACCTGTCTCATGGTCTCCCCAGCCCTTTTCGCTCAACAACTCCAGGCACTGCTTTTCACTCTGACAGTTCACAAGCTGGTCAATTACAGAATCCGTCAGCAGGGATGCTTCCAACGAACGTATACGCGCAACCGCGTAAGTATATTCTAAATCATTCAAAATATTCCCTCCTGTGTCATAGTAATCCTTCTATATAAACAACACCTCATGAACTTTATCGGACAAATGATCTCTGTTCGCGTCAAACATTGCCCGGATCGTACAATTCTCTTCCACGCCGCCATATACCAGGATAAAACCGCCGTCCATCTCTTTGGCTTTCTCAGACATATGAAGAGTACCACCCTTTTTCTGGGCAGCCTTTTTCATCTCTTCCTCAAAGCCCTTCGGCATCCGCTTCTGATCCTTTGCATTAAAAAAGATGGTACCGTCACCAGGCTGCGCATACTTATCCAGCATCCTTGCGATCATTCCGAAATAAGCTTTATCATCCTGCGCGCATACCTTCTCATATGCTTTTTGAATCACATCCGCGATCACTTCCTGCTTTGCCTGAAGAATTGCCTGCTTACGACGCATCTCACCGGATGACTTCACCCGGTCCGAATAAACCGCAATTGCCTCCTTAGATTTTGCATACAGCCTCGAAGACTCTGCTTCCGCCTCTGCTTTTGCTTCGCTGATCATCTGCTTTGCTTTCTCATTGGCCTCCGCAAGCTTCACTTCTGCCGAGTGGTTCGCTTCATCCAGGATCTGACTTTTTATCTTGTCTAATCCACTCATCTATCACACCTCATATTTATCATTTTTTTCTCCCACAGAACAGCCCCGTGAAATCATATTCCACGGCAGGCTGCTGCGGAACATCAAGCCGAATTATACCTGGATTCCGCTGACTGCCAGGATGGAGATCAGAAGTGCCAGGATCGCATAAGTCTCAACCATAGCCGGGAACAGCATCGCCTTACCGAACTGATCCGGTTTCTTTGCAACGATTCCGATTGCTGCCGCTGCTGTCTTGCCCTGTGATTTTCCGGAGATCAGACCTACGATTCCGATCGGAAGGCAAGCCGCCAGGATCAGAAGCCCTGTGGACGGAGAGATCTCTACCGCACCGCCGCCGATGATACCGATCTTGGAAAGCGTGATAAATCCAACCAGAAGACCGTAGATACCCTGTGTACCAGGCAGAAGCTGCATGATCAATACCTTTGCGAACTTACTCGGATCCTCTGATACAACACCTGACGCCGCCTGACCTGCAATACCTACTCCCAATGCCGAACCTGCACCTGCAAGAAATACCGCACATGCCGCACCTAAAAGCGCATAAACAATTCCTAAACTTTCTAAAATCATTTCCTATTCCTCCTTAATATCTGCATATTTTGTATTTTCTTTAAATGGATTGAACATTCTTCCTCCGCCTTCATAAAACTTTCCGAAAAACTCTACATACTGAAGACGGTTCGTGTGCACATATGCTCCCAGCAGATTGATTGCCAAATTCAGCGTATGTCCAACAATAAATACAATGATGAATAAAATAACGCCAAAGATACCGTTTCCCGCCATGCTTCCCATCTGGTTCACAACCTGCGCGATAACCCCCGTCGCAAGTCCCAGGGCAAGAAGCCTGGAATAAGACAGCACATCACTGAGCCATCCGGTCACATTATATAAATCATACGCACCCAGGGCGATCCTGAGTCCGAAATTCTTATTCTCTCTTCCTGACATCAGCAGGATTCCCACCGCGCCCGCAATCGCCGAAGCCTTGCCGAGCAGATTGACGGCCGCCGGAAATACGATCTTCGTGCCAGCAACAGAAGCAAATATATCTGTCGGCAGGAACATAATGATCAGCCCGATCAGGAACAAGAACCAGAGAACCACGTCACAGAAAAAGTCCATATATCTGTTATCCTTGATGCACATATATCCCTTGATCCCCAATCCGGTAAACAGGTGGATCAGGCCAAAGAGCATCGAGTAGATCAGAAGCTTCATCGGGTCATTCAGCGGAATGAACCACAGCGCCGGTATACTTACCTGGTGGCCGAAGAACGGCCGTGATACAACATCCACCACGTCGCCGAAATAACCGCCGAACATAATGCCCCAGAACAGTGTGGAAAGCCCGCACCAGAAAAACAGCTTCAGGGATTTCTTCATACCGTCTCCCATCCTTGGGAACTTGGCCAGCGCGGCGCCGCATGCGATCGATACGATTGCCCCATAGGCCGCATCCGAAAGCATCAGGCCAAATAAGAACACATAGAACGCGGACATGATCGCTGTAGGATCGATCTCCCCCTTCCCCGGAAGACCATAAGATTCCAGCACTCCTTCCGCACTCTCGGAAAATGAATTATTCTCAAGAAGCACCGGAGCCTCCTCATCCGCCTTCAGTTCTTCTATGTCCACAACACAATCATACTTGCTCTCCAGCGCATTTTTCAGCTTATCCGTATATTTTGCCGGCACATAACCGCTGATAAAAAATGTCCGCTCTGTCTGCGGCAGCGTTCCCAACACCTCATACTTATCCGCGCGGACACGGTAATAGTCCGCAAGAAGCCGTAAACTCTCCCGCCTGTCTCCCAGGCCGGCCAGCTTCTGCTCAATCTCCGCGATCTTCTGCTCCCGCTTACCGATCTCGGCCTCCATCTCAGATTTTGCCGCGGCAGGCACTTGCTGCAAAAGCTGAGACGGCCTTGCAAATCCTCTGCTGCGAAGCGCTTCTTCAATCGGATGTGCTTCCTCCCTCAGACAGAATACGGTCAGGTAGGTTCCCTCCTGTCCCGCCGAGATGATGTGCGCTTCAAATCCCTGAGCCTCCGGGGCCTTCTCTGCAATTGCTGAATAAATCTGTTCCAGACTGCATTCCCCTGGCATGGTTCCGAGCAGCATCTGTGTATGCTTCGTCCCCTCATAGTCCATAGGCACCTCTAACGGAAGCCATGGTGTCAGGCTTTCAATGCTGTTCTCCAGCTTCAGGATCTCAGATTTCTGTTCGGCCCGCTCCCGATCCAGCGACTGGATCTCATTCGCCGTCCGAAGCAGACTTTCCTTGTCTCCGATGATCTGCCGGTATTTTGCCTGATCAATCAGATCCTTCCCGGCAAGCGAAGACAGCATGGACTTTTTCTCCGGCGCGTAAATCTGAAGAATATCCAGAGCGCGGTCGGCAGAGGCTGCCGCTTTTTCAAAACTGCTTCGGGCATTCACCGTATCCATACGCCTGAAGCCTTCCTCTTCCTCCAGGAACTGGCTGACCTCCATGACGCCCATGCTCTGCAGCTTTTCCAGAATCGCTTTCCGGTTCTTTTTCAATGCGCAGATACTGATTCGCTGCATCTGCAATACCGCCATAATCGAATCCCTCCTTTTTCTTTCCTATTTTTTTGACTTTT
>VSNK01000055.1 GCA_009774255.1 Faecalicatena sp. | reverse complement strand
CCTCCAATAGTATCTTAACTTTGCATAGTAGTAATATATGATGCCTTTATATAATCAACGCAAGCATTAAAATTGTATATCTCCTTTTCAGCTAAGCGTTCCAAATATCCTTCAGTTGTTCGGAAATTCCGAACAACTGATTTGTCCTCTCATGTTTTCTTATTAAACAAACTCCCTTGTATCCCCACCTCCCACATCAACCACCGCCGAAACCTCAAAATACTTCTCCATCCTCTTATTCCGATTCCCTTCCTCATCTTCCGCAAACACAAAATGCTTATAAAACTGCCTAAAACAAAGCACTTCTACAAATGTTTCCTTTGTATTCCCACCACACATTCTGTGTGTACACTCATCCCAAACTGATCCACCACTCTCCCCTTCCGTATCTCATATCCTCTCTCACACAGGTACTTTAGATCCCTTGCCAGCGTAGCCGAGTCACAGCTCACATACACGATCCTCTCCGGCCGCATATCCACCATTGTTTTCAGCAGTGTTTCCTCGCACCCTTTCCGCGGCGGATCGACCACGATCACATCCGCATGCGCACACTCCCCCGGGTGCTCCTTCTCATATTTTTTATAATACGCTGGCAGCACTTCCTCTGACTTCCCTACAAAGAATTCCGCATTCGCAATCCCATTGATCTCCGCATTCCGTCTGGCGTCTTCCACGGCCTGGGGCACGATCTCCACACCATACACCTTCCCTGCCTTCTGAGCCAGGAACAGGGAAATGGTTCCGATCCCACAATATAGATCCCACACCGTCTCCTGTCCTTTCAGATCGGCGTATTCCAATGCCAGATTATAGAGCTTCTCCGTCTGAACCGGATTCACCTGATAAAAAGACAGCGGGGAAATCTGATATTTCACCGTTCCGATATAGTCCGTGATAAACGGCTGCCCCCTAAGTATTTCATACCGTTCTCCCATAATCACATTGGTCTGCCTGGGGTTTGGGCTTACCGTAATACTCGTCATTCCCGGAATCTGCGCAAGCTGCTCCACCAGTACTTCCTGATACGGAATCCACGTGCCGCAAATTCCTGATCCATTCCCTGACTGAATTCCTGATCGAATCTCTGGCTGAATTCCTGTTTGAATTCCTGACCGTTTGCCTTCGTCTTGCTCCGTCTTTCTGTTCCCGCGGTCTGGGTCTGCCTTCTCCTTATTCACCACAAAGCACACCATAATTTCCTTCGTGGTAAATCCGTATCGGATCAAAACATGACGAATCAGTCCTTTCCCGGTCTTTTCATCATAGGAAGGGACATGATATTTTTTCATAAACACAAGTATTAATTCGAGAATTTCCCGGTTCACCGGCACGCCAAGCGCGCAGTCCGTATTCGCAATAATGTCATGGGTCCGCCCGGCATAGAATCCGGTGATCGGCTGTCCGTCCTTATCTGTTCCAAATGGGAACTGTGCCTTGTTCCGATAGCCAAATGGCTTCTCCATCCCGATCACATCCCCGAATACCTCTTGCAGATGCTCCGGTGAGAATCCTCCAATACGTTCCAGATTTCCCAGTACCTTGTTCTGCTTGAATTCCAACTGCTTTTCATAGGACAATTCCTGAATCTGGCAGCCACCGCACTTCCTGGCAAATCTGCAGACCGGTTCCGCACGGTATTCCGAAGGAGTTATAATACTCATCAGTCTTGCATAGCCATAATTTTTCTTTGCCTTCGTCACCCTGGCTTCCACCACGTCGCCGATCACTGCATCCTTAATAAATAAGGTATAGCCATTGACTCTGCCTATACCTTCTCCATTGACGCCCATATCCTGGATCGTCACTGTCACTATTTCATTTTTCTGCATAAATATACCTCTAATCATACTCAGAGCACTCTCGGAAACTCCCTTACACCTATCTTTGCGGCTGATTTTCCGCCAGGAGCACCCAAATTTATTCAACGTGCGCTCCACGTACGCGTCATAAATTTGTGCACTCCTGAGAACAAAGAGTTTCCGAGAATGCTCACTCAAAGCGGATGAAATCTGACTTAAAATCTATGATTCCTGTGCAAAATGTTCGTTTTTCATTGCTGAGATATACTCACGTTCCATGAAATCTGCCGTGGGCATCGCGCCAGCTGCAGCCGCTTTTTGCTCATTAATAAGTGGGTTGCTGATTCAACAGGTCATTTACATTGCAATAAATTGCATGCAAATGGCCTGTTGAATCGCAACCGCATAGCTGAAAATTATTGAGAACAGCAGGTCTCAAGCTTTTCTATCGTTCCCCATCTTATATGGAAGTCTTCCTCAAATTCGACTCAAATAACCGGTTATACCCCAGCCAATCCGTGTTGTTTTTATCTTTGAACGCCTCTTTCAATGTCTGCATCTTTGCGTCCGTATTATCCGCCAGGTTCAGAGCCAGAGCCTCTGCCAGCGCCGGTTTTTTCGGTGAACCGAATTCCAGTTCTCCGTGATGGGCGAGAATGCAGTGCTTCCATTCATTTGCCAGAATTTCCGGAAAACCCGGAATAGAGCGGATGGCGTCGCTGAGCATCTCGGAACCGATCACGATATGACCGATCAACTGGCCTTCGTCCGTGTAATCATTGTCCGGAAATGCGGAAAGTTCCCTCACCTTCCCGATATCATGGCAGATTGCAGACGCGATCAGCAGATCTTTATTCAGAATTTCGTAGGCGCCCGCAAAATAATCGCACATGCGCACCACACTCAGCGTATGCTCCAGAAGACCCCCGCAGAAGCCGTGATGTACGGTCTTTGCCGCAGAATGACCCTTAAATGCCTTGATGAATGCTTCATCCTTCACGAAGTAATATTCCACCGCCCGGCGCAGATATTCATTGGAAATATGTCTGACATAGTTCATCAGTTCCTGATACATGCCGTCAATGCTTTTGTCAGTGACAGGCATATAATCCGCCGGATCGTATTCTCCCTCGGCTGCTTTTCTGAGCTGCTTAATATTCAGCTGAAGATTATTATTGTAGGTGATCACTTCGCCGTACACCTCAATAAAATCCTTTTCCTCATAGTCCGCAATTCCCTGAGAATTGGGATCCCATACCTTTCCATCCAGGCTGCCGGTCTTATCCTGCAGAATCAGGTTGTCGTAGGGCTTCCCATTCCGTGTCTCCGCAGAACGTTTTCCCCTGCACATGTAAATACTTCTGATTGTCTCGCCCCCACGTAAGTCTTTAATATACATATTGTCCGTTTATCCTCTTTCTTCTTTATTCTAAACTTCCCATCATCGCCATAAAATCCACGTCATTCCATACTTCTCTTCTTCACCATAAAATCTACATTATTCCATACTTTCCACTATCACCATGAGGTCCGCAGCATTCCATACTTCTCATTGTCACCATAAAATCCACGTCATTCCATACTTCCCATCGTCACCGTAAAATCCACATCCACATAGCCGCCGTTCCCAAGCCGCTGGCCTTTGACCTTCACGGCCTCCCCGGGCTTACATCCCAATACTGCTTTTTCATAGGACACATTTCCGCTCACGGTGTCCTCTCCCACCTGCTGGATCACATCTCCGTTCTGGATGCCCGCTTTCATTCCGGGAGAGTCCACCTGCACATTTGTCACATACAGGCCCTTTGGCATCTTCTGCGCTTCGGAAAGCTCTTCCGTCACGGACGTGCCGGAAATTCCCATATAAGGTACGCTCTCCCCATTCAGAAGCATTTCCATCACCTGCTTCATGTCCGAGACTGCCAGAGCGCTTGCCGAAGCGGACACTGCCTCTCCCAGAATTCCACTCTTCACCAGGCCGATGACCTGCCCCTTCTGGTTGAACAGCACACCGCTGCCGCCCGGCGCCGCCGCGATATCTGTAGCGATCACGCCGCACTGTCCGTCCGCATATTGATAGCTCCAGTCCTTGGAGCTGATAATTCCATAGCCGAGGCCGCTCTCATATCCAAACATCTGTCCCAGAGCGATCACCAGGTCTCCGCGGGCCGTAATGTTGGAATTCCCAAGTTCCGCCACATGGACATAATTCCACGTATTGGCTTCGATGGATGCGCGGTCTACGCCGAATACCGCCAGGCCCCGGTTGCCGTCCTGCTTCACCAAACTGGCCGGATGCTCCGTATGATCGGAAAATATGACGGTCCACTGCTCCGAATCTTCGCAGACAGAGCTGTCCGCAAGGATCAAGAGCTCCTGCCCGTTGTCCGCGGCTACCAGACCGGTCGTCCCGCTGTGCGCGGCAGGTTCATTCTGCGTCTCGTCCTTTTTCAGCGCTCTGACAGACGCCACACATCGGTCCGCTTCCTTTGCAATGCCATACATATCCTGCATGATCTCCCGGTAGCTGTCTGCCGTCAGGTCCGGAATGATCACCTCCGGCTCCGGCTGCACCACTTCTTCCTCTTGTTCCTCCGCCGGCGGCTCCGCTTCTTCCTCATCATCGGCGGGCAGAGTCACTTCCTGAGCCTCCTCATGAAATGTCTCCTTCGCCCATGGCTGAACCGCATAAAAGCCGCAGCAGGCGGCCGTCCCGATGATCAGGCCGTACATTGCCATCTTCACGAGCTGCAGCATGATCTGTCCCCTCGTGACAGGCTTCGGCTTTATGGTTTCTTGTAAAAATGAAAATGATTCCTTTTGGGTATAATCATCCGTCCCCTTTTGCTCATCCGGTTTCTGCTCTCTCATACCATCCTCCGGCTCCACAATCCTTCTCATCAAACACATTGCCGGAAACATTCTTCCGGCCTCCGCACCATATCCAACTGAAAGGGGCAAACACTTCCCCTTTGATATAGTATACCTGATTCCCCGAAATTGTTCAATAATATCCTATTTGATTTACGATTCGTTCATAATTCGTTTACATTTTTTATAACCAGTACCGAAGGCGACTTAAAATGTGCTGAATTCGTTACAGTTCGCTGGCTGGTCAGTGAACTTAGCCAGTAACGGTAAAGTGTTACAATTCACGACCTAACCGGCCGCAAATTGTAACGCATCCAGCCCATCGAAAAGTCGCCTGACGGCGAGGGGCTGGATGCCTAAAGCCGCCACTTTACTGGCCGGATGCCTTGCAGCAAAGTGCAAGGCACCGTGAATAGTAACGGTAAAGTAACTGCTCCCACGCAAAAAAAATCCCTTTTCATTCCCCGCCAGATAAGGTACAATGAAAAAAGCATCCTCTCTCGCCTGTTCAAAACAGAAACCGGCCAATACGTGACATGCTGTGGAATCACATCCCTAACCTGGATAAACCAGAAAACGGAAATTTTGCCATTTTGCGCAAGAAATTGTTCGTAAGTGCCTAACATGGATAAACCAGAAAAGCACGATGCGAAAATTTTGCCATTTTGCGCAAGATTTCGTTGTTAAGCGCCTAAAACAGATTTTTTAAAAAAGGAATGTACGGACTATGAATCAGAAAACATTAACAAAATTAGAATATGATAAGATCACCGCTCTTCTGGAAGAGCAGGCCACCTCTTTTCGGGGGCGGCAGCTCTGCCGGAGGCTGAAGCCCATGACCGACATGGCGCGGATCGACACGGCCCAGGAACAGACTGCGGCCGCATTTACCAGGATTATCAAAAAAGGACGCATTTCCTTCGGGGACGCCGCCCCTGTGGAGGAATCCATGAAGCGTCTGGAGATCGGTGCCGCCTTAGGAAGCGGCGAACTGCTGCGGATCTGCAGGCTGCTGCAGAACACCGGGCGCGCCAAAGCCTATGGACGGCATGATACTCAGGAGGAATCGGCGGACTGCCTGGACATTTACTTTGAACAATTAGAACCCCTGACCCTCCTCTCGAATGAAATCGACCGCTGTATCCTCAGCGAAGATGAGATCAGCGATGACGCCAGCCCTGCCCTGATGCGCATCCGGCGCAGCATGGACAGCATCAATGAAAAGGTTCATGCCACGCTGAACGGGCTGGTCAACGGATCCCTGCGCAATTATCTGCAGGATCCCATCATCACCATGCGGGGCGACCGCTATTGTATCCCGGTAAAGGCGGAATACCGGAACCAGGTCAGCGGCATGATTCACGACCAGTCGGCCACCGGCTCCACTTTGTTCATGGAACCCATGGCAGTGGTCAAGCTGAACAATGATCTGAAAGAGCTGTACGCCAAAGAGCAGGAGGAAATTCAGGTCATTCTTGCTCGTTTGAGCGAAGAAACCGCAGGTTATATCGAAGAGATCCGGACCAATTACCGGAACCTCACCGACCTGGACTTTATCTTTGCCAGAGGACATCTTGCCCTGTCCATGAACGGAAGCCGCCCGCTCCTCAACGAAGAGGGACGGATCCACATCCGGAACGGACGTCACCCCCTGCTGGATGCCCGGAAGGTGGTGCCCATCACGGTGACTCTGGGAAATGATTTTTCCCTGCTGATCATCACCGGACCCAACACCGGCGGAAAGACGGTTTCGCTGAAAACGGTGGGGCTGTTCACACTGATGGGCCAGGCTGGGCTGCACATTCCGGCCTCCGACCATTCGGAGCTGGCGGTATTTCACCAGGTCTTCGCAGATATCGGGGATGAGCAGAGTATTGAACAGAGTCTGAGTACCTTCTCCTCCCACATGACCAACATCGTATCCTTCCTGAAGGATGTGGACGAACGATCTCTGGTACTCTTTGACGAGCTGGGGGCGGGTACCGACCCTACGGAGGGGGCCGCGCTTGCCATCGCGATCCTCTCTTATCTCCATGACCGGGACATCCGCACCATGGCCACCACCCATTACAGCGAGCTGAAGGTCTTTGCCCTCTCCACTCCCGGCGTGGAAAATGCCTGCTGCGAATTTGACGTAGAAAGCCTGCGCCCTACGTACCACCTCCTCATAGGCATTCCCGGGAAGAGCAACGCATTTGCCATATCAGGAAAGCTGGGGCTGCCGGATTATATTATCGAGGACGCGAAAAAGCGCCTGTCCGAGCAGGACATTTCCTTCGAAGACCTGCTCACCGACCTGGAGACAAGTAAGCGTACCATTGAAAAAGAGCAGGATGAGATCCAGGCCTACCGCCGGGAAATGGAGCGCATGAAAACGCAGCTCCGGCAGAAAGAGGAACATCTGGAAGAGCAGCGGGAACGCATCCTGAAGGAAGCGAATGACAAGGCAAATGCCATCCTGCGGGAGGCGAAAGAGGTTGCCGATGAAACGATCAAGAATTTCCACCGGTTCGGGAAGGAAAATATCTCTGCCGCCGAAATGGAGCGGGAGAGGGAGCGCCTGCGCAAGAAGATCAAGGATACTTCCTCGGAGCCTTCCCTGAAAGCGACAAAGCCGAAAAAGGAGCATAAGCCTTCGGACTTCAAGCTGGGCGAATCCGTGCGGGTGCTCAGCATGAACCTTACGGGGACCATCCGTTCCCTGCCCGACGCCCGCGGAAATGTCACGGTGCAGATGGGGATATTAAGCTCTCAGGTGCATATTTCCGATCTGGAGATTATCGAAGAGCAGAATCCATTTTCCAATTCCCGCAGAAAGCATACCGGAGGCGGAAAGATTAAAATGGGAAAATCCCTTTCCGTCAGCCCGGAGATCAATCTGCTGGGCAGAACGGTGGACGAGGCGATTTCGGAGCTGGACAAATATCTGGACGACGCTATCCTCTCTCATCTGAATTCCGTGCGGGTGGTACACGGCAAGGGAACCGGCGCCCTGCGCAAGGGCATCCACGACTACCTGCGCCGCCAGAAGCATGTCAAATCCTACCATCTGGCAGAATACGGCGAGGGGGATGCCGGGGTGACGATCGTGGAGTTTAAATAGGGAGTCGTCGTGACCGTTCTTAACCTGGATAAGCCAGAAATGTACGATACGAAAATTTTGCCATTTTGCGCAAGAAATTGTTACTAGAACAAAGAGTTTCGCTTGCGAAACTCGCGCCTGCGGCGGTCGCACCGCGACATCTACCTTGTACGCCGCAGTGCGCATCCCCCGGAGGGTTTTGTTCTATAGGAAAATTCGAAGAAATTTCCTATAGAACAAGAAAAGTGTGCGTCCCGACGCACACTCGCGCCGAAGCGCGGCTGCGACAGCAGCCATTTTCCTTATGCGCGTAGTGCGCATCCCCCGGAGGGTTTTTATTCTATAGGATTCGGAGAAGTTTCCTATAGAATAAAAAAACACGAATTTTCATTTATGGTGGCGGCTCAAATGTGAGTCATGAGTATTTTTTAAGCGCCTAAGGCATCGGAATCATAAATTACAGTGATTAAAATCTGCAAGAAGGAGGTATTTTTATTGTGGCAGCAAAGCAGAAGATTTTGATTGTAGACGATGATGAAAATATTGCGGAATTGATTTCGCTCTACTTAAATAAAGAATGTTTTGACACGAAAATGGTATTCAACGGCGAGGAGGCTCTGGATGCTTTCGAGACTTACCAGCCGAACCTCATCCTGCTGGACCTGATGCTTCCTGGCATCGACGGCTATCAGGTATGCCGGGAGATCCGCGCCAAATCCTCCACCCCTGTCATCATGCTTTCCGCCAAGGGCGAGGTGTTTGACAAGGTCCTAGGGCTGGAGCTGGGAGCCGACGATTATATCATGAAGCCCTTCGACTCCAAGGAAATGGTGGCCCGGGTGCGCGCCGTCCTGCGCCGCTGCCAGCCGCCAAAGCAGGAAATACCGGCACCGGAAAAATCAAAGAAGGTGGAGTACGACGGTCTTACCATCAACCTGACCAACTATTCCGTTGTCTGCGACGGCAGGCAGGTCGAAATGCCTCCCAAGGAACTGGAGCTTCTGTATTTCCTCGCGGCTTCTCCGAATCAGGTATTTACAAGAGAGCAGCTCCTGGATCAGATCTGGGGCTACGAATATATCGGAGATACTCGGACCGTAGATGTCCATATCAAGCGTCTGCGGGAAAAGATCAAGGATCATCCGACCTGGTCCATCGGCACTGTATGGGGAATCGGTTATAAATTCGGCACTAAATCTGTTTAGGAATCATTCCCTGCGCAAGAGATTTCCGGCCGTGCAGTATAACCTGATGCACACAGCCGCATGAGGAATTATGCCGCTTCACGGCTGCGGCTGGCGCGATACTCACGGCAGATTTCATCAGCCGTGAGTATAATTCAGATTAAGCACTGCAAAATGGCAAATTTTTCGTATCTTGCTATTCTGGTTTATCCAGGTTAGGCGCTTAACAACGAAATCTTGCGCATTCTGTCAAAATTTGGGTTCCGGCTTGTCCGGGTTAGGAGGCTGTTATGAAAAGTACCCTGCATATTAAATTTGTTTTACTTTATATCGTATTTGGCTTTCTGGGGATTTTTACGGCAGCCACTCTTGGACGGCAGCTTTTACTGAACCGAATCGTGGCAACGAACTCAGAATCTCTGTATCAGGAGGCGAATCTGATCGCCTCCAATTATCTGCCGTCCTATTTTACAGATAACACGACTTCCTGGGCGGTTCATTCCCAGCTGAACGCCATGCGCATTTATCTGGACGCAGCCCTGTGGTTCGTGGATATCGACGGAAACCTCATCACTGCTTCCAATCTGGAAAATACGTCCGCGCCGGAGAGTATCGAAGAATTTAACGCGGCAGAGACCGGCGGAAAACGCTATTTGACAGGGGATTACCACGGTTATTTTCAGGAAGAGGTCATGACCGTGATCGCCCCGGTGATCCAGGGCTTCCAGACGAAGGGGTATCTCCTGATTCATCAGCCCTTCTCCGCCCTGGAAGAGCGCTGCTCCCGCATGATGTTTCCCTTTTATATCACGTTAATCGTAATTTTTATTCTGTCTTTGATTTTTTTGCTGGGCTTTCAGTACTTCGTATACCGCCCCCTGCGTCTGATCACAGAGGCGGCGACCCAGTACGCGTCCGGCAACCTGGACTATGAGATTCCGGTCTATACACAGGATGAGATGGGCTATCTCTCCGCGTCCCTCAACTACATGTCCTCCCAGCTCCACGACATGGAAGACTATCAGAAAAAAATCGTGGCCAATGTATCCCATGATTTCCGTTCGCCGCTGACCTCAATCCGCGGCTATGTGGAAGCCATGACAGACGGCACCATTCCGCCGGAGCTGCACGCAAAATATCTGAAAATTATTTTATTTGAGACAGAACGGCTTACAGACCTGACCAATGACCTGCTCACTCTGAATGAATTTGACACGAAGGAGCTTCTATTGGATAAGACTCGTTTCGATATCCAGGAAATGATCAAGACAACGGCAGCTTCTTTTGAAGGCGTGTGCACAGAAAAACGAGTTTCCATTGAACTGCTGCTTCTGCCGGAGCCGGCGTTTGTGCTTGCCGACAGCCGAAAGATCCAGCAGGTACTCTACAATCTCATCGACAACGCGATTAAGTTCAGCGAAAATGAGGATCGTGTCAAGATCGAAGTGACGCAGAAGGGCGGGAAGATCTTCGTGTCCGTGAAGGATACGGGGATCGGTATTTCTAAAAAGGAACTGAATAAGATCTGGGAGCGTTTTTATAAATCTGACGCGTCCCGCGGGAAAGATAAGAAGGGGACCGGGCTGGGGCTGTCGATCGTGAAAGAGGCGATACAGGCTCATGATGAGCATATCAATGTGATCAGTACCGAAGGGGTCGGGACGGAATTCATATTCTCGCTGGCGCGGGGGGAGTAGGTAGAGTCAGGGTATATCCCTCATGACTCCTTAGATTAGTTGGCCATTTAGAAATCTTTTCGTTCCCAATTTTCTAAAAACATGTTATACTGGATGTTAATTGACACACGTTCACTTTCAGCTTAGGAACCATCCCGAAATAATCTGCAGATAGTTCGCAGGATTTTTCTTCGAGAGTGCTGATTATATTCAGGACAGTTCCTTACCAGGAGGTCCTGATATGGATTTAGCAAGAATAGGAAGAACTCTCAAAGAACATCGTCTGGAACAAAATTTATCGATCCGCGACCTGTCCAATGTATCGAATGTGGCGGCGAGTACCATCAGCCAGATCGAAACCGGAAAAACCTCACCCAATCTGCTCACCCTGAAGTCCATCTGTGACGCACTTGACCTCCCGGTGTTCTCACTGTTCCTGGACGAAGATGAGGAGCAGATCCAGCTCGTGCGCCAGGCGGATCAGAAGTCATTTGTCCGCAACACAAGCAATGGGAAATCCCTGATCGAATCCCTGATCATTCAGGGAAAGAATGAGATGTACGCCGCAACGGTCACCGTACCTTCCCACAGCGATTCCGGGGATTTTGCCCATCACGGCGGGGAGGAATTTGTATATGTGCTGTACGGCAGCCTGATATTTGAAATGGAAAATAAAGGGACCTATGAGCTCGATGAACATGATACCCTTTATTATCCGAACTATATCGGGCATCGCTGGAGCAACATCACAGACAAAGAGGCGAAGATCCTGATGGTCTCCACCTCTCCGTATAAGTTCTGATAGCCGCAAAGCGGCATAATTCCTCATGCGGCTGTGCGCATCAAATTATATTGTGCGGCAGATTTATCTGGCGCTCAGTATAACTCATAAAAGTGTACGTCCCCCCGAAAGTGCTGTGCCTACTTTCCGGAAGCGAATTCCACCGCTTTAAGTACCACACTTCCGCTGACAGCCTCCACCTTAATGACAACACGCTCTCCTGTCCCTGTGGTTCCCGCCGGCACCTGTACTATTTCATCCGAAACGGGCACACTTCCTTCAAAAAGAACATCCTCTCCCTGGCTGACCCGAATTCGGTTTTCCACTGCCGCGCAGGCATGGAGTACTACCGAAATCGGCTCTTTGGCTTCACGGACCGTATAGCTTGCCGCGTCCCCCTCATCAAGCTGCAGCCAGATATGTGCCCAGTCCCCGTACTTTTCCGGGTGAGGATTCATCATGGCAAGACCGCCAAGATCATTCGGCGCATATCCCGGCTCATAGATCAGATGCATCCGGTCTTCCCGGCGGTAACCGCAGAAAAGCGCATAAGGCCAGGTGCCTTTGTGCTCTCCATCCGTATCATATCCGCTTGCCGGAACAAGAACCCCAGGGCGGCGCAGCATAGCCACCACGCGTTTTTTCTGTTCCGCACAATTCTCGAACTTAATATTTTCCAGCAATTCATCAAATATGCGGATCGCCTTTTCATAACCCGGCTTGGCGGTTCCCTTTCCGCAGTAATCATAGATCTGTTGCCAGCCGTCTGGATCCGGCCCCTTGAAGGAATAAGAAGCCGCGGCATCCACACCCTCCAGTGCTTTGGTACACCAGATATTGTAGCTGATATGATACTCCATCATCATTTCAAATGCCGCTGCCATCCAGCAATTGCCTGCCGCAGAATCACCCGGGCTGCTTCCTCCGGTCTCTCCGATCCACACCGGCACATCCCATTCCGCACGCTTAGCCAGGATCGGTCCGAATAATGCCAGATCCGGAGCTGTCTCATAGGTATGAACACAAATTGCCCAATTATGATATTCCGGATCATAATCATGGTCAAAAATATCCAGCCGTCCGGCGAAACGATTGCCCTGGACAAACAGGATATGCTTCCGGTCCACCTCACGGATTGCCTGAATCAGACGGTCATAAAATGCCTTCAGCTCCGGTATCAGGTAATCAAATTCCGGCAGGGCAATGGGTTCGTTGATCAGGTCATACCCTGCGATAATCCAGCGATCCGCCCAGCGCTTCGCTATCTCCTCCCACAGACGGACGGTACGATCCGCGCCCTCCTCGTCCAGGAAAAGGTGCGGCTGATTGTCCACGCCGTTATCACAGGAAACCGCGCTCTGGCCCGCGCATGCCGCATGCATGTCCAAGATCACGTACAGCCCGTATTTCTCACATAGCTCCAGGCAATGCTCCAGCATTTCAAAATGCTCTTCGATAAAATGATATCCCGGCTCTTCCTCCAGTAACAGCCGGGCATCCAACGGAAAACGAACCGAATTGAAGCCCTGCTCCTTCATTCTCTTAATATCTGCTTCGGCGAAATAATTTTCCACCCACTGCTTCCAAAATTTCTTTTGATAGGACGGACCGCACAGCTCGGTCACAAACTGATCCATCGTGCGCCCCCGGTCAAATTCACAGGATCGCGCGAACCGCCCCATCACCCCGCCGAAAGGCGCGCCGCCAAATAAAAATCCCTCCGGGTTCAGCCAGTTCGCGACACCAAGGCCGCGCAGCAGTACCTCTTCCCCACGCTCATTTACAAAAATCTGTCCGCTGGTCTTCAGCCAACCCTCTACTGTCTGAAACATTTTTTTCATCCGCTCCTTTTCTCCATATCGTGCTGAGATTTAACTAATGCTCAGTATAACACTTACGGAGCATTAGACACAAGTCTGCGGAAAGATCATCGTAAAATTCATCGGAAAAATCTAAAATAATTACAAGTTATACGCTGTGAAATCCTTTTCCGATAATTTCACTTGTATTGGAGATCAGAATAAAGGCGGAGGGATCTTCCTTCCTGATAAAATTCCGCAGCAGCACCGCCTGATGACGGTTCAGCGCCGTAAAAATAATATACTTCTGCGCACCGGTAAATGCTCCGTGCCCCTCGCAGACCGTGGCGCTCCGGTTCAGCTCATGGACAATAAAATCGCATATCTCCTCCGGCCTGCTGCAAAATACATTGAAATATTTGGAAAGATTCAGGCTTTCGATAAAGTTGTCCACCAGTACGGAACGGAACGCCAGTCCCAGGCAGGAGTACAGTCCCACCTCCACGTTGAATACGAAAAATCCGGCCACCGTCACCGCCACGTCCGACAGCAGCAGAGCCCGTCCGATATCAATGCTGGAATACTTTCTCAAGATCATTGCCACGATATCCGTCCCGCCGCTGGAGGCTCCGATGTTGAACAGAACTGCGGAGCCGAACGCCGGAAGCACGATCGCAAAGATCACTTCCAGCAGCGGCTGGTCCGTAAAGGGATGGGACATGGGCCACACTCTTTCAAAGCCGGATAAAAGAACCGAGAGCAGCACACTGCAGTAAGCCGTCTTTGCCACGAATTTTCGCCCCAGTATGGCGGCCCCGAGAGCCAGGAGGATCATATTGGACACAAAGGAAAAATCCGAAGCGGATATGAGACCTGACTTCGCCACAAGAACGGCAAGGCCGGTGATCCCGCCGAATGTAAAGTTATTGGTAAACTTAAAGAAATAAATACCTACGGCCATAATAAAAGTAGCCGCTGTCATCATAAAAAAGCTGTGAAACTTTGTTTTCATTTATTTTCTCTCCTGATGTATGTAACCAATCTGCGATTTATCTGGCGCTCAGTATAAAAAGCTGACATGCTCATAAATGTCCTGAAAATCGATCTTGCACTTGCCTCCGAAGATTTCCACCGGCACCTCTTGTGTAAAGTCGTACAGCCTGACATTGATATCGCTTTCAAAATCGTAAACGATGACCTTCCTCTTGTCCGGATCTACGATCCAGTACTCCCGTACACCTGCCGCTTCATATTTGGAAAGCTTCAGCATCATGTCCTTCCGCCTGGTTGATCTGGAAATCACTTCAATCACCAGATCCGGCGCGCCGAACACCAGCCCTTTCCGGAACTTGCTTCGATCACATACGACCAGGAGATCCGGCTGAACCATTGTCCTGTCGTCGCAGTCAAGCTGCACATCCAGCGGAGAGGCCATCGGTACGCATGTCCCTTGCTTCCTGTCAATGTAATCCGAGATCCTCCTGTAGACCTGTCCGACAAATGCCTGGTGGATGCTGGTGGGTGCTGCCATATCATAGAACACGCCGTCGATCAGCTCCGCCCGGTAATCGTCCGGCAGCGAGTAATAATCATCCAGCGTATACCGGCCCTGCCGCGCCCTCTCATACTCCCGCTCCGTCCTGTAGGCGGCCTGCGCTTCCCGGATCATCATCTCCTTCTTATCTCCGAATACGCCTTCAAGAGCCTTCAAGGTGTCATAGCGCGGCGACTTCGTAATCCCGCCCAGCACCTTCTGCACCGTTCCAAGGGGCAAGCCGGAAAGCTCCGCGATCTGCTGATAAGAGTAGCCCAGTTCTCTCTTGCGCTCCTGCATCTCCTCGATCGTCATGGACATCACTTCCTTCCGTCTTTGATATGGTCATTATAACAGATGTGTATCCATATATCAATTATTTATCCGATTTTTATCCATTTTTCTATTTGTACCGTAAGGGGGGACCTGTCTGCTGATCAGTCATGCTTTTGATGTACTAGCGGCCACAGTTCAATCCAATCCGTCCTTCCTCTATCCTCCGCAGGCATTCAAACGGTTCTTTGCCGTCAGCGGCCCCATCCAGCGCTCCCATGATCCGCCTGACTCTTTCTGTCAGTACCCGCACAGCCTCCTGGCCGGCATCCTGCCCGGGAAGGTAGTTCTCCAGCCTTCCCCCCGGCCGGTACCCTTCTTCCGTAATCCCCAGGAACAGGCGCGCCAGGCGCAGGTCATAGGTTCCGAACGCGGCAAGCAGCCCAATACAGTCAGCCACCACTTCATCCCGAATCGTTTCCCGATTGTCCGGATAGAGGCGTCTGCTGACCACATGGGCCAATTCATGCCAGGTACGGATCGTCCGAGAATGTCGGGTCCATTCCCCCTCGGAAAATCCCGCTTCTCCGGGCGGCACCGCGCTATAATAACCGTTAGACAGCAGAATGATCGTATCCTTATACGGAACCGACCGAAGCCCGTCTGCCCCTCGGTGGTACATATTCCGAGCTTCCCTGTCGGAACAACAGCCCTCATTTTGTGTCATACGCCCAAACTTCGCGTTCCAGTCCGTATTTCCTGCCACAAGATACCGGGCTTTACAGGCATAGAGCTTTCTCCAGTTATTCAGCCCGCGGATCGTCACCGCCCCCATGGAAGCCGGCAGCGGCCTGGGTTCCCCCCGCCAGGCAAGAAGCCGTACCGCACGCTCAAAATCTTCCCTGTGATACAGAAAATAAACCTCCACTTTTCCCGCTGGTGTGTCCATCTTCTGGAGGGAATCCTGTTCTGACATCAAAAAAGGGCAGACACATTCCACGGGCAGCTTCCCCCTCAGGACAATATCTTTGTATTTTTCCGTTTCCTTTAAACCTTCTTCCGGGGCCAGGGTCAGCTGCGGATAATTCCACACAAGCTGCTCCCCCGGACGTCTTTTCTTCTCAACTGACATCTTTCTCTCTGTGGCTACGCCACCCTCCATTTTTTCTCAAAGGAAATGCAATTATACCCTTCCTTCCATTCATACCGAATCGAATCCAGAAATTTTTTTGCCATAAAGACACCAAGGCCGCCCGCCTTCCGCTCTTCCGCGCTCAGAGTAATGTCCGGATCCGCCTTGCTGAGCGGGTTGTACGGGGCCCCGCAGTCCTCCAGGCTGATGCGCAGTGAGCGCTGCGCCCCATCCTTTTCAACTTCATAAGATACCCGCACGCTTCCCTTGCCGTCCTGATAGGCATAATTTACAATATTTACAAATAATTCCTCAAATGCAATGTCGAACTGCATCTGCATGTTCATGGGACAGCCGTACTCACCCAGTACCATTTCAAACAGCTCCGTCAGTTCCCTCAACGACTGCTTTGTTGCTTCCACTTCTAAAATCTTCACTGTATCTCTCCTCGTAACTACTCAGCACAGGATAGCGCATTTTTCTGCGCTGTCCGTACGAAAACGTATCAACTGCAAGAGCAATCCCCGTCAATGAAGTCATTTTTCTTAGGATTGCGTTCTTATCTGCAAGGGTACTGAGCAGATACATCTCCTCTACTATTCTACCATAAGGATATCAATAAATCCGGTTGACTCAAATACTTCCTCTACCGTACTGTTTACATTACACAGAATCATTTCCTTGTCTTCATTGTTGACTTTCTTCTGTCCGTTCAGCAGCGCGCGAAGTCCCGCGCTTGATACATACTGTACATTTTCAAAATCCAGCCGGACACAGTCCGCTCTTTCGATTCCTGCCAGGAGTTCTTTTTCAAAATCTTCTGCGGTATAGGTATCGATCCTTCCCTCCGTATGCAGAACCAGTTCCTCTTCTCTCTGTTCAAATGTCACCTTCATATATTCTGTCCTTTCTTTGATAATATGATTCGACCGTCAAAAGTCCATTTTCATTGCTGAGATAATTTTTCGAAGATTCGTGCCACAATATATGGAGGCAATGTGGTGCATTGTTGACATATATTGTGGCATGGAGATTCGGAAAATTAGCCAGCAAGGGAAATGAGAGCTTTTGACGGGCGAATCATCATATGGTATAAGCGTCAAAAGGTCATGTGTTTCATGCTTGCATGAAAAAGCATAACTGTTCCGTAGTCTCACAGATACGCCCGCAATCCGGTCAAGCAATTACATGATCTCTATATCCATCATTTTCCGAAGCTTTTGTATGAATTCCTCCTCCAGCCAGGGATGCACACCGGCTGGCAGGTAGCCGGAACAGCGGGAGCGGCAGATATCTATAGCCTTTGGTTCTAGCCCGCATTCCACAAACCAGCCAAGCAGCTTGTCCATCCTTTTCAGAATCCTTTCCCGGGCAGGCGGCTCCTTCCGTGGTATGTGCTCTTCATAAACCAGGTAATACCCGCCCGCCTCTTCTTCCGCACGCAGCAGGCGCTTGGGCAAAATCCGGAAAGGGTGGTACGGATTTTGGACAAATTCCTGATACGCCTGCTCCGTAATTTCCATCCGCTTGGGCGGCACGCTTTTCAGGGAGTCGTCCCAGCAGAAATAATCCAGGTCTATATCCAGAACAAGATCCCTCTCAATGGTGATCGGCTCAAAGCCTCCTTCCCTCCATGTAAAAAAACGATAGGGACTGTCTGCCCTTCCCCGCCAGGAGGCATGAAGAAAGGGAATCATTTTCCCCCTGATAAGCTCACATCCACCGACACATTTTACAAACTGCTCCTCCAAGACCATGGGCTTTCTGACCAGGCTTTTTACCACATGAACCTCGGAAAATATGCCCTGGTAAATGGCAGGAATAATGAAGTCAGCGATCCCCAGCCTGCCATAGGCCAGTTCCCGCGCCTCTTCCAGCGAAATATCCGATGAAACGTCCGATAAAACGTCCGGCGAAATATCCGATGAAACGTCCGAGCGGGTGAAATCCCAGTCATAGCCGCCGCCCTCCATATCGTCGTGATGATCCACGTGCAGCAGATAATTGCCGCTTTTTCCGATGTATCCTTTTTCTATAAATAAATTCCAGTAATAGTAAGCTTCGTTGTGCTCTTCCATCCGATAAAGGGGTATGCTCATCTTTGGAACCTCCGCAGAACCTGCGGCGCGGCGATCAGGAACCAGGCCGTATATTTTTCCGGATTATTCCGCAGATCCTCGGCCAGCTCGTCCATATCCGCCCATCGAATCTCGCTGGCCTCCTCCTGATTGAGACGGATCTCTCCATCGTATTCCCCCAGAAAAACATGGTCATATTCGTACTCCGTCAGCCCGTTTTCAAACTCAGCCCGATAGACGAAGGAATATAGCTCTTCCACCGGCATCCGCACGCCAAGCTCCTCCCTCAGCCGTCTCTCCACTGCCTCCGTCAGCGCCTCCCCCTGCCGGGGATGAGAACAGCAGGCATTGGTCCACAGACCGCCGGAATGGTATTTTTCAGGGCTTCTTTTCTGCAGAAGCATCTCCCTTCCCCGGTATACAAATACGGAAAATGCCCTATGGAGACGTCCCTTTCGATGCACCTCCAGCTTCTGTCCGGCCCCCGCCGGATTGTCAAATATATCTACCAAAATCAATTGATCTTCCATTCTTCTTCTCCTTATTGACGTTCCTCTCCTTGCTGATGCTCTTCTCCCTGCCGACGCTCTTCTCCCTGCTGGCGCTCTTCTCCCTGCCGACGCTCTTCTCCTTACTGGCGCTCTTCTCCCTGCCGACGCTCTTCTCCTTACTGACGCATTTTGTTCCGGCTTGTCCGGGTTAGGAGTTGCAAGAAATATTTCCCAGACCGCAGCCTTCTTCTCCCATGTAAATCTCCCCCCGCAGTTTCAGGTTCACGGCAGCGCAGGGCAGGCAGTTCTTTTGGAAACGGCAGTCCGCGCAGGGCTTTCTTTTGTCCTCATCCATGCGGCGAAGTTTCCGGAGTACCTCGGAGTGCTTCCAGTAATCCCCGAGATTTTGGTATCCTTCTTCCAGCTCAATATGACGGCAGGGAGTAATCCACCCCTCCACATTGATTGATACCGCGTCTCTTCCGGCCCCGCAGCCCCGCTCAATTCCAACGTTGCAGTTCAGAAAATAGCTGTTCAGCACCAGGGCCCGCAATTGTGAGAAGCAGCTTTCTATCTCGATCGATACCGTTCCCTTATATCCCTTGATCAGCTTTGCCGCCCGGACAAGCTGCTCCTTCGAAGGTACCGATTTCCTCTGATGGGAGGCATCCGGCTTGAAGACCATGACGCGCAGGGAGAGAACCTGATATTGTTCCGCAAGCGCGATCATCTCTTCCAGTGTGTCCGCATTGCTGTCATGCATGACCCAATTGATACAGGTTCTTGGGAACCCGGTGTTTTTCAGGCTTTCCAGAGCATGAACTGCCAGTTCGTAGCCGTCTCTGGTAAGGGAATTGACCTCCTCCGTGGGACCGTTGAGGGACACACAGATATCCCCGATTCCTGCCTCCGCAAAGCGCCTGATCTCAGGTTCCCCAAAATGATATCCCGACACGGCAATGTTGGTCTCCATCCCGAGATCTGCAGCATATTTCACCGTCTCGAAAATATGGGGATAGCACATCGTCTCACCGCCGCTTAGATTTACGAAACGGACTCCCCATTTTGCCGCCTCGTCCAGCCAGTATTTCGCCTGGTCCAAAGGCAGATCCCGGCCGCTGCTTAAATCACAGTAGCACTGGGGGCAGCGCAGGGGACAGCGGCTGGTCACTTCCAGATTCATGAGAACCGGCGTTTCATAGGCGGAAGTCCGGACATACGGTACATTTCCCTGACGGAGGTATGCCTTCGCTCCCAGGATCCGATCCTTCTCAAAGGGGATCTTAAAGTGGGAAATGTCATTTTGGATGTAAGGGGTATGGGATGGGTAACGAGCCGTAAAGCGCAGCACATCCGCCTTCTTATCCTCCCGACAGAGCCCTTCCGTACACAGAAAATCCAGAAACTGCTCTATGTCGTTCTGCTTCTTTGCTCGGGTGCCGAAATTGATTCCCAGTTTTTTTGAAATCCCTGTCTCAGCCGCGTCAAAATCAATAATAAATTGGCCTTTGTCCGCATAGGGCAGCAATCGCTCCAGCAGAGCGCAGAGCCGCCGCAGATCTCCCGGCCAATCCAGTTGCGCCAGGTAATCCAGGATATCGCAGGGCTTCATATCATCCAAAAACAACCGCATCCTCCGATCCTGCCTGCCCGCCATGACGCCGATCTGGTAGAGCTTCGCCACCCTGCCTTCCATTGCGCTGACGCATTGCTCGAAGACCGGCCAGACGGACCGGAGTTCCTCCTCGGACAGCAGCTTGGGCATCACCTGTTCTCTCAGCCAGGTAAGCTTCGCCCCCGGACGCACGGCTGACGCATCGACAAACCAACAAGGGGTGATGGGCAGCGACCCGCAGGCCTCTTCGTCCAGCTCCAGCCAGTATTCCTTGACATATTGATTCGTTTTACAATCAATCCGAATGGAATAATCGCAGCTTCTTTCCCCGCTGCTGAGTGAAATTTCCTGCACCGTCTCCGAGGTCTCCAGATGACCGTATTGGCGGGAGATATTCGCAAGGGCGGCCTGGGTCCCCCCGCCGAACAATGCGGGGTACTGCTTCCTTTGGAGATACTTTATATATTCTTCTACTTTTGGCATGATATTGTCTCCTGCTTTTTCTGTCACATTCACAGTGGAATGCTGCTCAAATTCTATCTTTTATATATACACGGAAGATATAAAACTGTTACAGAAATTAGGACAACTCCTAAGGAACTGTGCATAAATAACTTGTACAGATAACGCAGGATCAATAGTTATCTGCAAAGAGGAAAATCGCAGTCGCAGTGGGCTGCGTCAAGATTTTCTGATGTAGCAGATGGATATTGAGACAAGTCAGATATATACGTTATTTATGCACAGTTCCTAACTCCACATATGTCAATTTTTATTTCAAAACAGTGTAACAGTTTCCGGATACCAGTGTATAAATTAGCGTAATCATTTCGCAGGAAATATGTGATCAAGTGATGAAAAGAAAACGGAAAGGAGAACTTCAGAAAATGAATGAAGAAAAGCTGAAAAGTCTGATGGCAGACGAAGCATTTGTAAGCAGGCTTCTTGAACTGGAAACACCGGAAGAGGTTTGTGCCGCCTTTGAAAAGGAGGGGATCACTGTAACCCCGGAGGAGATCCGCCAGGTAAAAGAAAAGCTGGAGAATGTGAACAGTGAAAGCGAATTATCGGAAGACGCTTTGGAAGAAGTTGCCGGCGGCTTTTTGGTTTCCGCGGTGGCCTGGGGAGTTACGGCGCTGATTGGAATTGGCTTCGGTGAAAAACTCACTCGCAGCCGCTGGTAATCACGAAAGGGGATAGAATTATGGAAAGAGAACAGATAAAAGACATTTTGACTCCGGAATTCATGGCAGAGCTGATGGAACTGGAAACCGCTGAAGACGTGCAGAAGGCTCTGGATCAGAAAGGCCTCTCACTCACCGTTACGGAAATCAATAACCTCCGCAAAATCCTGGAAAGCCAGGCAGCCGGGGAAGGGGAGCTCTCAGAGGATGCTCTGGAAGAAGTTGCCGGAGGTGGATTATTTGAGACGCTTTCCGATTATTTCGTGAAGGGTTTCGACGCAGTTGACCGCTGGACCCGTAGCCGCTGGTAAGGAACAGTGAATAAAAAAGAGAATTACATTGAGAAAAGG
>VSNK01000054.1 GCA_009774255.1 Faecalicatena sp. | reverse complement strand
GTATTATATGCATATAATCAAATGTAGTATTAAAAACTAGATGACGCATTTTCACATATTTAGGAGGCGGTTTTTATGACAAAGCAACATATCAAAGATCCGGGAAGCGCAATCACACATTTTATCGGCATGCTGATGGCAATTTTCGCGGCAGTCCCTCTGCTGATCAAGGCGGCACATGAACCGGGGCGGCTCTACGTGATCTCCCTTACTATTTACGCGGTCAGTCTGGTATTATTGTATGCGGCAAGTACGACCTATCATACCTTTGACCTGTCGGAAAAAATAAATACGATGCTGAAAAAGATCGACCACATGATGATTTTCGTTCTGATCGCGGGAAGCTATACTCCCATCTGCCTGCTGGTGCTCAAAGGACGGACAGGCATTCTCCTGCTCTCCCTTGTATGGGGAATCGCGATCGCAGGAATCCTGATCAAAGCCTTTTGGGTATTCTGTCCGAAATGGGTATCGTCCGTGCTGTATATCGGAATGGGCTGGACCTGTGTACTGGCTTTCACGCAGATTCTGAACTCCATGAGCACGGCGGCTTTCGGCTGGCTCCTGGCAGGCGGAATCATTTATACCATCGGAGGCGTGATTTACGCGCTGAAGCTTCCGATCTTTAACAGCAGACATAAGAATTTCGGCAGCCACGAGATTTTTCATCTGTTTGTCATGGGCGGAAGCGCCTGCCACTTTGTGGTAATGTATGCGTATCTGCTTCCGTAAAAAAACAAAGCGCAAAGCGGCATACTTCCTTGTGCGGCTGTGCGCATCCTATGATACTGAGCGGCAGATTTATCTGACGCTCAGTATCAACCCGGGAATCCAATCTCTCAGATTCCCGGGTTTTGTAATTCTATTTTTTTGCTTCCAATTCGGTATAAATGCGTTCCAACTCCTTGATCCGCTGATCGATTCCGCGGCTCAGGATATAATCGCTTACGGTCTTCGGCACATAGTGGAGCCACTCGCGGTTCTCGGCCACCATTTTGCGCACATCATTTCCTGTCGGGCCGCAGTCTTCCCCGAGCCTCTGCCAGAGGATCTCCGTCTTCAGCCCCTGACGCTGAACCGCCTGCGCTTTCTCCTCATCCCACTCCCTGCAGATACTCAGATAATACGTGGCGTCCCTGGGCGCGTACTGCAGAATCAGATCCGGCTGGGTAACCGGAAACGGGATAATGTCAAATTCCTTTCGTCTTACCCCGAAATCCAACAGTGCCCCCTGAATCATCTCATAACGTTCCAGATACGTCAGAGGATTGTCCCTCTTTGTCACCCCGTGGGTGTCTGTGGATGAGGTTGCCGCAAAAGAAACGATATCCGCATGTGTGATCCCGATATACAATTTCCGGCATCGCATCTTAGCCGCCAGGATATACTCCATATGCTTCAATGTGAAAATCTGAAATCTTCCAAATACTACTCCTGTTTCAACCATAACTATGTTCCTCTTTCTATTCTTTTCTTATATTCATCATAAGGAGTGTTAGAAAAATACAATTCATTTGTTTTCTCCCTTGACAATTATAGCGAAACGGCAAGCCCTCGCTATCCTTTCAATGTTACGGCTTTATATCTGCCAAATCAGTGACACCTAAAATTTCAAGCCGCTTTTCTGTGACCCTGATTTTGTAATCTAATACCGCATTTTCTTCTTTGTTCGCCGCTTTAATCGTGTAAAGATCGGCTAATACTTCTAAAAGCATGTCTCTCTTTTCGTCAACTGTCATATCCTGCATTACCTCCATCGTATTTTTACTCCTTTCATCTGTCAGGGCTTGCCTTCTTGACCATTATATATTATCACACTTTTTAGCGATTTTCGATACGATTATCAGTAATTCACTAATTTGTAGCCACATTAACCGTAATATCCCAGAAATCTTCGTTCAACTGTAGTATTGTTTCACCTCCAAAAATATGTTAATATAAAAACGATTCAAGAAAACATATCATATTCATCAGGAACTGTATAAATGATACTCACGGCTCACGGCCGATGAAATCTGCCCGTAAGTATCGCGCCAGCCGCAGCCGCATAGCGGCATAAATCCTCATGCGGCAGTGCGCATCAAATTATATTAAGTGGCAGATTTATCTGACGCTCAGTATATCTTCTCACAGTTCCTTACATAAGAAAGGAATTATAGTATGTTACATGAGAATGACACGATCGGACAAGTAAAAGACGAAGTACTTTATCAGGTTGCCAAAGCTGCTTTTGAGGGGAACCTACACAAGATCGAGGCAACCCTGCCTTATGAGATCCTGCCCGGAACCAAGCCGAAATTCCGCTGCTGTATACATAAAGAGCGTGAGATCGTCCGGGAAAGAATTATGCTTGCCAAAAATATCAATCCGGCAGACGGCGAGCCCTGCCACAACACGGTAAAGATTCTCCCGTCAGCCTGCGAGAACTGCCCTATTACCCGCTTTACGGTAACAGACAACTGCCAGAAGTGTATGGGGAAGAAGTGTATGCAATCATGCCGTTTCGGAGCCATTTCGATGGCACGTGATAAAGCATATATCAATCCTGACAAATGTAAGGAATGTGGCCAGTGCTATGACGCATGTCCGTACAACGCGATCGTGGATATCATGCGCCCCTGCCGCCGCGCATGCCCGGTAGACGCCATTCAGGCGGACGAGGACGGCAGAGTATGGATCGATGATGAGAAATGTATCCGCTGCGGTTCCTGCATCAGCAAGTGTCCCTTCGGAGCGATCTCCGACAGTTCCCGTATGATAGAGGTCATTGACTACCTGAAGGGTGACCGTCCCGTATATGCGCTGGTAGCGCCTGCCGCCGAAGGACAGTTCGGCATGGATATCACCATGGAGTCCATCCGCAAGGGTGCAAAGAAGATGGGCTTCAAGGATATGGTAGACGTAGCCATCGGCGCGGATTTTGTATCCGATTCCGAGGCAAAGGAGTGGGCGGAAGCACATGAAGCAGGCAAGAAAATGACCACCTCCTGCTGCCCTGCGTTCGTACATCTGATCCGCCGCCATTTCCCGGAGCTTTCGGATCATATTTCCACTACGGTTTCTCCGATGGCAGCTACGGCAAGGCTGGTAAAGGCCATGCATCCGGATGCGGTATGTATCTTTATCGGACCATGTATCGCGAAAAAGAGTGAAGCCGGACAGGATCAGGACCGGGAAGGTGAAAACGCAGATCTGGTTCTTACCTTTGAAGAATTCCACGCGATGCTGCGCGCGAAAAGCATCAAACTGGAACCGGTCACCATGGACGAACCGCAGAACGGGAGTATCCACGCAAAGAACTACTCCAATTCCGGCGGTGTGACAAAGGCTGTCAAGCAGGCATACATCGAGCATGGCGGACAGGGCGGCCTCAATGTACGCCAGTGCAACGGAGCGGCGGAATGCCGAAAAGCGCTTATGCTGTTAAAGGCCGGAAAACTTCCGGAAGACTTTATTGAAGGGATGGCATGTGTAGGCGGCTGTGTAGCAGGCCCCGGCAACATCCAGGAAGAACGCGCATTCAAGAGAGAGCGTGACAAACAGCTCAAGAAAGCCGATGACCGCGGAGTCACAGATACCGTGTCAGAATACGGCAAATTTGAATTCTCCATGCATCGTCATAATGGATAAAAAAACTGCCGGCAGGTATCATCCTGTCGGCAGTTTCATGATATGATTCGTTTCCCAATATTGGTAAACTATAACTAAGGATCAGACCGTAAACCCGATCCGTTTGTATTCCTTCCGGTTCATTCCGAAGCTCAGGTTCATCTTTTCTGCCGCTGATTTGATATCTTCCGCCGTAAGTGTCTTAAGTTCGTTCTCTGTGTAGGCTTCCTTATTCTGGGCCATGGTTCTTCTCGCCGCGAACAATACGGCATTTTCAAGGAGCACTCTTGCCTCCCTGCCATTTCCAAAGTCTTTGTCCTTCACTCTCTTCTCAAAAAATTCTTTTACGATTTTCTCTGTTCCGGGCTGTACTTTATAGTTGCTGATTTTTGCTATTTTTACAAATATCTGGGCCATTTCGTCCGCAGAATAGGAGTCAAAATAAAAGGTTGAGGTGATCCTGCTCTTGATTCCCGGATTGGCGTCAAGAAATGCCTGCATCCGGTTATCCTTCTCAGACACATTTTTTCCGCCGTAACCTGCAAAAATGATCAGCTTGTCGGTGGAATGCTTTTCCATCTCTATGATCAGCTGTGCGATCGCCTCATTGCCAAAGCTGTCTGTTTTTCCATCATACTCCACAATGGAATAAGCTTCATCAATAATAATCACGTCGTATTTTTCAAACAAAGCCTTCGTCTTCGGAGCCGAATGTCCTACATACATCCCTTTCAGCTCCGCGCCGTTGATGCAGATGAACCGGTTGTCCGGGAGAAGTTTTTCGTCGAACATCATCATCCCCATATACTTCGCTACCGTCGTCTTCGCGGTTCCGGGGGCGCCGAGCATGACATGCACGTTGTGATAATGGCTTCCGCCTATATTCATACGGCTGCGCATCTGGTTATATTTCATGACATTTATCACATCATAGACCTGCTGCTTAATCTCGCTGAGTCCGAACAGATTGGTTTCCATAAGAGTCCTGCCCTTCTTCCCCTCCCTGCTTTCGGAAGATGCCCTCGTAAAATGATCAATGAAATCAAAGGTGCTGTTCTGAAATACAATGCTCTCCGTGTCATCCACATCTTTCAGCGCATAGTTGATAATCTTATCTAACATTTCGCATATAGACGTCTTATCCACGGAACCCGCAAGATTCACCACTCGTTCATAGGAGAAGCCTCTCTTTACTTTTATGTCTCTCTGTCTGATGTTCTGCCTCAGCACATTTCGGTAGTATAGATTCCTGTCATTTTTGCCGAAAGATACCTCCGCCGCATCCGATGCGAGCGAAAGGATAAAATTATTACGGAGAGCACGAAAATGTTCCGCATCTATGAGACCGAACGGCAGCTCATCCATGAATCTATCATTTTCGTCTTTATTTTCAAGAAACAGTACGAACACATTGCTGTTCTTTGCAAACAGATTGATCGAATCCACACAGTCCGAATCCACACTCTCCCTCTGCACCATGATACATACCGGCTCATGGGTACAAAAACGCCAGTATGGCTGATGACTGTTTTTTTCCTGTGCCTGCGCCATCAGAAATCCGCCGCTGTCAAATGGAATTTCGTCCTTCCTCAGAAATCTTGAAATCTCAGATATGTAAATGACAGGTATCCTCATTTTTGACTCGGTCCATTTCTCATCATCCTCTTCAAACTCGGAATCAAAAGGCAGGTCGTCCCAGACTTCAAAGGATGTGCCCTCACAGAGCTCCCTTTTCAGTAAATGCATCGCCAGATAGGTCACAGCCATAAGCCCCATTTCTATGGAATCCGCTGACAGGGAAATTACTCGGGAAAGCTTTTTCTTGCGTGTCAATTCTTCTATTTCTTTAAATTGTACGCCGCCTTTTTTCATATCTTCTTCCAGAGAATACTGCTCCAAATCAGACGGCAGTTCCAGGTAAGTCACCTTCTCACTTACCGCATTCTTCAAATACCGTGTCTTGACCGGCGCCTTGACCAGTATCTTTTTTTTATCCGCCACTCCTTTATCCCTCCTGTGTGAAGTTCTTCATTTTTTCTTCGGACTGACTCTTCGGAGATAGCCCGGTTTTTCTATTATATCATCAGTGACCATAATACTGTACCCCCTGATTCCTCTTTCATTCATTTTTTTCTTGTGAACTTTTTGACAAATTATTCACAACTAACTTTTTTCTACATATTTCCTAAAATTTATTGTAACCCTTGATCTTTTATAGTATACTATACCTAATCAAATCAGGTGTGTGTAATTTATAAGACCACCCCCCTTTGCAGACACGGAAGCAAGAACATTCTAGATTATAGTCAGCAAGTATGTTTCACGAATGTTAAAGTAGTGTGGTTCGATTACCATACTGTATTCTTTTATGAGCATTCTCGGAAACTCTTTGTACCCAGATTTGTGAGATGATTTTTTGTCAGGAGTGCACAAATTTATGAGGCGTACGTGGAGCGTACGTTGATTAAATTTTGGTGCTCCTGTCGGAAAATCAGCCTCAAAGATGGGTGCAGGGGCGTTTACGAGAGTGCTCTTTATACAATGGGGGTAGGAAAAATGACAAAAAAAGAAGAACGGCAAATGACACGGGAGACAAGATGGGATGTCGTCAACATTGTTATGGTTATCATTTCCTTCATCTTATACTGTGTTTTGATTTACACTCTGGTTCTGGGAGCGAGGCAGTATGATCTTCTGGTTTCCGCCACGAGAAATTACATTTCTTCTATCGAGGATGCGACCCTGGTGTCGGATGCCTCCAGTTATCTCACGGACCAGGTGCATCACTATGTGATGGATATGGAATATGAGCATGTGGAAGCGTATTTTACAGAAGCCAATGTGACCCGGCGCCGGGAAAAAGCGCTGGAGAATCTTGTAGTTTTCGCCAATGAAGAGGAAGTCGCTGAGATCAAGGAGGCTTTGAAGCATTCCAATGATCTGATGGATACGGAAATTTACGCGATGAGACTGGCTGCGGAAGCACAGGAAGAAGATCTTTCCGATTTTCCTCCTGAAATACAGGAGATGGAACTCACAGTGGAAGACCGCAAGCTGAATCCCGAGGAAAAAATCGAAAAGGCACGCCTGTTAGTATTTGATGATAAATATCACCATGCCAGGGAAGAGATCGTGGATTATATCAACAGCTTTTTGGATGATGTCGTCAATACCACCTCCCGGAAGCAAGAGGACAGTATCCTTAAGATGAATCAGATCATGACCTTCCAGGCAGCATTGTTCGTCATCCTGATCGCACAGAGTGTGGTCACGATCATTCTGATCATCCTGAATAACAGAAAAAAACAGAAAGAGAACAGGATGTTCATCAACCAGATCATCCACGCTTTTGCCAGAAGTATTGATATCAAAGACAAATATACGAACGGCCATTCTGTGAGAGTCGCAATGTATGCGAAAATGATCGCCAAAAAAGCCGGGTTTTCCGATAAGGCGGCAGAAGCCGTGTATAATATCGGACTGCTTCATGATATTGGGAAGATTACGGTTCCTGATGAAATACTTAATAAAAATGGCCGTCTGGATGATTACGAATATAATGTCATTAAAAAGCATACCAGCAATGGCAGCGAAATCCTGAAAGAAATCGCCATTGCGCCCGAACTGGCTTTAGGCGCACAGTATCACCATGAACGCATCGACGGACGGGGATATCCTTCCGGAAAAGCGGGAAATGAAATTCCTGAAATTGCGCAGATCATCGCCGTAGCAGATACGTTTGACGCCATGTACTCGACCCGTCCTTATCGGAAGCGAATGCCCATTGAAAAAGTGATCGCTGAGCTGAAACGCTGCGAAGGAACCCAACTCAACACGGAATATGTGGAAGTACTGCTCCAGTTGATTGAAGAGGGTTCTATCACAACGATAAGCAATACGGAATGATGAAAAATCATTTCACATAATATAATAAAGAACAAATGAATTGAGATCAGCTTATCTGATCTCAGGGGAGGAACAAATGCTGAAAAAAATGAAGCTCACACAAAAACTCGCACTGATCATCGGTTCTATTCTGGCAGTTATCCTGATCATTCTCATCGGAACGACAATTGTTTTGTCCCGGACGGCAATCTCTGAAGCCACTTACGGGGAGCTGAACGCAATTTCCAATGGAAGCGCCCAGCAGATTCAGGCCATATTCAATGCGGCGGAAACGGTTGCCCAGGACATGCAGAAGTATGTAGAACAATCCTATAAGACCGCGGAGGAAGATCCGTCGCTGACCGAGGCGCCCACGGATGATGCCGCCATCGCCCTGTGCCAGAGCAGCATCTATGACAAGACATTGACTCCTATCAACTATGACGTGGAGGTATATCTGCGGGAGACCGCACGCAACGGTGCGGCCTACAACGCAGATCTGGCCGGTATCGGCGTGATGTTCGAGCCCTATAAGTTTCAGGACGATATCAAAGATTATGCTTTCTACATAGGCGAGGACGAAGCGAATGGGGATATTCAGCCCTTTGCTCCCTATGAAGATTATTCCCAGGAGGACTACTACAAGCTGGCTCTTGAAAAAAAGACGGATGTTGTCACGGATCCCTATGATTACAATGGTGTTTCCATGGTTTCCTATGCCAGCCCCATACTCCACGGCGATGAGCTGCGGGGCATCGTGATGGCAGATATCAATGTCAGCCATTTTGACAAGGTAGCGACCACCAATGAGAATTATCCCAGCATGTATTCTACCATTTACAATGCGAACGGGAAGATCGTTTATGACAGCGAATCCCTGGACGATATTGGTAAGATGCTGTCGGACTTTACTCCTAACGCCGAAGATCTTGAGGCGATTCAGAGCCAGATGGCCGGAGATTCGGCATTTCACCTGGAGACCACCCGTGAAGACGGGCAGAAGGTGACCCGCTTCTTTACACCGATTCAGGCTGCCAACGAGACCTGGTGGGCTCTGACCGCGATTTATACCAGCGATATCAACGCAAAGATGAAAGCAACTTTCTTCTGGATGCTTATTCTTTCCGTGGCGGCTCTTATCGTGATCATTACCGCTATCTTCTTCGTACTGAAAAATGTGCTCAGCCCTGTTCAGGGAATCGTGCAGGCTGCACACAGTATCGCGGATGGAAATCTGGATGTGCATCTGGAAGCGGCCAATGAAGACGAGATCGGAATTCTGTCCAGGACATTTGCGGAAATGGCAGAGAACCTGAAGCGAATCGTGACCGATCTGAAATATGTGCTGGAGGAGATGGCAAACGGCAATTTTACGGTCAGAACCAAAGCAGAGGACAGTTATATCGGAGAATTCGAAGGGGTCCTGCTCTCCGTCCGCAAGATGAACCGCCATCTCACCGACGCTCTCAAACAGATCGACCTTGCCGCAGATCAGGTATCTTCCGGAAGTGATCAGATGGCTGCAGGCGCGCAGGCTCTTTCACAGGGTTCTGTGGAACAGGCTGCTTCGGTCGAGGAACTGGCGGCGACCATCTCAGGGATCTCCGAGCATGTACAGGGTACTGCCCGCAATGCCGCGGATGCGCGCGACTATTCCACAGAATCAGACCGGGAAACTGCCATCTGCAACCAACAGATGCACAAGATGATCACTGCGATGGAGGAGATTGGAAAGAAATCCACGGAGATCGGAAAGATTATCAAGACAATCGAAGACATTGCATTCCAGACCAATATCCTTGCGCTGAACGCCGCGGTGGAATCCGCACGTGCCGGCGTAGCAGGAAAAGGCTTCGCGGTAGTGGCCGACGAAGTGCGTAATCTTGCCGGCAAGTCCGCAAGTGCTGCCAATAGTACCTCCGATCTGATCCTGGGCGCTGTCAATGCCGTGGAACAGGGGATGGAGATTGCCAATGAGACGGCCCGTTCTCTGGAACAAGTCGTGGAAAAAAGCCATGCGATCTCCGGAATCGTAGATCAGATCGCGGAGGCCGCGGTAGACCAGTCCGACTCTCTGGAACAAGTTACGGAGGGGATGAATCAGATCTCCAGTGTTGTCCAGACCAATTCCGCCACGGCGGAGCAAAGCGCTGCGACCAGCGAAGAACTGTCCAGTCAGGCTCAGACACTGCGGAATCTGGTAAGACAATTCAAACTTCACAAGAACTAAAAGCAGACGGCGATCATAGATCGCCGTCTGTTCTGATTGACTAAAAAAACAGATTATGTTACTATTTACGTAAGAAAATTGAATCATGATGTATATTTCTTTCGTAGGAGGCATTAAATATGAGAATACAAAGGGATTTATACTTGGATAAGCTTATTTCAAAAAAACACAATAGACTAATAAAAGTAATAACCGGGATCCGTCGCTGCGGTAAATCATTCCTACTATTTACACTTTTTCGGGAGCATCTTTTGGAGAGTGGAGTGGACGAAGCCCACATCATAGAGATGGCTTTTGATACCTTTGAGAATAAAAAGTACAGAGATCCGGAATTCATGTACCCACACGTGAAGAAGCAGCTTTTGGATGATAAGATGTATTATATTCTCCTGGACGAAGTTCAATTGCTTGAGGATTTTGAATCTGTACTGAACGGACTGATCCGTATCAAAAATGTGGATGTATACGTAACCGGAAGTAATGCGAAGTTTCTTTCCAAAGATATCATTACGGAATTCCGCGGGCGCGGTGATGAGCTGCATATGAATCCGCTGAGCTTTGCCGAATTCATGTCTGTCTATGAGGGAAATAAATATGACGGATGGAATGAATATATTTTATATGGCGGACTACCGCCGATTGTTTCACTGGCAAATGCCGAACAAAAAATAGAATTTTTAAAAAATCTGTTTGCGGAAACCTATATCAATGATATAACGGCGCGGCATCGAATTCGAAATAAGAGCGAACTGGAAGAATTGCTGAATATCCTTTCATCTGGAATCGGGTCGCTTTCAAATCCTAAAAAGTTATCGGATACCTTTAAAAGTGTAAAGCAAGTAAAGATCAGCCAAACTACTATAAAAAATTATATAGAATATCTATGTGATGCTTTTTTGATCTCATCCGCTCAGAGGTACGACATTCGCGGGAAAAGATACATTGATACGCCGCTGAAATATTATTTTACCGATATAGGTCTGCGAAATGCCAGGATTAATTTCCGCCAGATTGAGGAAACACATACGATGGAGAATATAATCTATAATGAGCTCTTGGTGAGAGGCTTCAATGTGGATGTAGGAGTCGTGCAGTTTAGTCAGAGAGATAAAAAAGGAAAATTAATACACAGACAGTTAGAAGTCGATTTTGTCTGCAATAAGGCCTCTAAGCGATATTATATCCAATCTGCATTTGCGATTCCTGACAGCGATAAAATGCGGCAGGAAAAAGACTCACTTCTACGCATAGATGATTCATTCAAGAAAATCATTATCCTGAAAGATGTTCCGGCCCCCTGGTATACAGAAGAAGGCGTGCTTGTTATGGGGATTTATGAATTTCTCTTAAACACAAACAGCCTGGAACAATGATAGGTAGCATTTCATTAGATGATCCAAAACACTCTCCCCGGATGCCTTGTGGCAAAGCACAGGACATCCGTGAAGAGTGAAACTTGCTCATTCATTCGCAAAATACTCCTTCAGCCACAGATTCCTATCCCACTTCTTCTGCGGATAATATCCGTATCTGCTTTTTACATCATTCATCCGCTCTTCCAGAGACACAATCCCGTCCGCTTTGGCAACAGCATCGCACAGTTGGATCAGATAATCATAATCATCATACTCTAACTCTTCCAAAAGCATCCGGATCTCTTCCTGTGCGGATTCCGGAATGTCGAATTTTCCGATGTAGTCATGGATGTCTTTCAAGTTAAAGGAGTGGGTCAGCGCAATCCTTGCCGCATTGGCATACCCCAGTTCCAGCAGATAATGATATCCGTCATACACATGGGCCAGGCCGCTCACCCCGAACTTCCGCCCGATATCGTGGAGCAGCCCATATACATATGCTATCTTCGCATCCATATCTGGGCGCCGCCCGGCAATCCTTTCCGCGTATTCTGCCGTGTATCTGCTGTGCTGCTCCCACGGCCCCGGATTGCATTGTGCGGCGGACCGCAGCAAAAACTCCGCCATGGGGAGGGAAGGCTCGGGAACCGCCCCGATTAACCGTTCCAGGATCTGGGTGTCCCTGGCAATGATCACAAGGCTGAAATCATCCTCCGGCACACATACCTGATTGGCCGCTATGGCCTCCGCCTCGGTAACGAAGCGCAGTTCGAATCCTGCTTCCTTTTCATAACCGTCCAGTTTCTGCTCCCGGACTCCCGCTTCCGCAGAACAGAAATAATATAAATTTTCCTGTTCGAAGACCGTGTTTTCCTGCTTTCCGCTTTTTTGTCGGCGAAGCACGCTTCCGTATTCCTGGATGGTCTCTTTCTTAACTATAAGCCCCGTCTCCTCCCGCACTTCTCTTGCCAACGCCTCTTCCCTGTCCTCCCCGGCGCGTATTCCGCCGCCGGGGAATTTATAATATCCGTATTTTCTGCTGTAAACCATGGCCAGCTTCTCATCTTCCATTCGGATGACTGCCCTGACCGATGGTCTGTACAAGGGTACGGCAGAGGGAGGGTAATCTTTGATGTCCAACGTAAAAAGATGTTTCATTTTCCTCCTCTTTCGAATTCATTTATTGCGGTTTCTACATTTCTTAATACTACCACTCTTTCGTAAAACGTTCTTCCTCAGGATATTCCTTCTTTTTAACAACTGCGCAGATAACCGCATAGCAGACAATGATGACTGTCAGATAGATCGTTACATAGATAACATTACCTGTCAGAAACCACAATCCGCTTGTTCCTACGATGCTTCCCACTACCGTAGAATAAAAAGCACTCGTTCCGGAAACTACCTTTCTTGAAACCTCCAGTTTTCTTTCCCAGACCAGCCGTACCAGGCCAAATATAGGAATAATAACAGCCAAAATATACAACAACAGCTCCTCATTCATAAAAACTCCTTTCTGCCGTACGAAAACGGCTTAACTCATCTGATAATTGTTACTTTTACTCTACTCCTGTCAGCCGTTTCGTGCAATATTTATTGCATCAATGCAGTGTTTTTATGTCTGAATAGTTACATGCCACATCCTGAATAAGTTTCTGTTCACTCCTGGGCCGTGCACCACGCTGCACGGTCATTTGGAAATGCGGAAATCAATATGAACGTTATATGTCAGCCCTCGGTCAATCAGCGTAGTGATTGGCCGGTGGCTGACATGTAACATATGAACTTCATCACCCTGCGGCCAGATCTGTCAATTCCTCGATCGCCTGCCGCAGCTTCTCCGGCTCAAAGGGCAGAAATCCCTTATATGAAATATCCTCTAATGTATTTGCCCCCAGCTCCGGGTCGCCTGAGCCTGCAATCCCAGCGATTGCAGGCGCATACTTCGCCAGCACACCCATAGCCTTTTCGTCCGCCGCAATCCGGTTCAATGTCGTATCCTTGCTGTAAGGCTTCCGGTAATCCGTCTCCGGCACATAGCAGTATTCATACGTTCCTGCTTCCAATATCATGCTCTTTTCCGGATATCCAGGAAGCTCCACGTTTGCTTCACAGTGAAATGGCACTTCCACATGCACCTTCATCTGCCCGTCCTCGCAAATCTCATAATTGCAGACATATTTCCCGGAAACTGAATTATAGCTGCATTCCATCTTCCGCAGACGGATGTCCGGATGGGGCGCGATCACCGCTTTGGCAAATCCCGGCTCCAAGGGGCGGATACCCGCCGCGTAGGCATATACAAATTCCATGACTGACCCGTAGGAATAATGGTTCAGTGAGTTCATGCCTGTGTCGCTGATCACGCCGTCCTCTCCCACAGAATTCCACCGTTCCCAGATGGTGGTAGCCCCCAGGTCGACACTATACAGCCAGCTTGGGAAGCCTTCTTTCAGCAGGAAATCATAGGCCAGCTCGAACAGTCCTGCCTCCGCCAGCACCGTACACAGCATGGGAGCCCCCACGAAACCGCATTTGATCTGGTTGCAGTCATTTTTCAGGCGCAGCTTAAACTGGTCGATCACCTTCTGTCGGTCGATATATACATGGAATTTCAGCGCGATCACATACGCCGCCTGGGTGTCGATGGCAAGCCTCCCGCTGGGAGTGAAAAATTCCCGCAGGACCGCGTTATAAATGTTCTTTTCCAGTTCCTGATACCGCTTCGCGTCCTCCGTTTTTCCCAGCCGCTCCGCAGTCTCCCGCACGATCTGCACGGAACGGTAGTAATAGACGGACGCAATATAGTCGTCATTGGTGCTTCCCTTGAAGCTGGTAGGTGTGGGCCCATCCAACGCCAGCCAATCCCCGAAATGGAAACCGAAATTATACAAATACTGCCTGCTGCCCCTGGCCGCGTCCTGGCGGTCGATGTACTCCACCCAGTCCCGCATCATGGGATAGCAATACTCCAACTCCGACACATTTCCGTAATACTGGTACAGCACATTGGGCACAAAGGTCGCCACATCCCCCCAGACACTGCCGCAGTCCGGCTTATGCCCGATATTGGGCACATAGTTGGCGATCCCTCCATCCAGGAACTTCTGCTCATCCCGCAGGTCTTTCATGAATTTGTGGAAAAATGCCCTCGTATCCACATGGTAGCTTGCCGTCGGCGCAAACACCTGCGCGTCCCCCGTCCAGCCAAGGCGCTCGCTCCTCTGGGGGCAATCCGTAGGCATGTCTAGAAAATTGCCTTTCAGGCCCCAAACTGTATTTTCATAGAGCCGGTTGATCTTCTCGTGGTTTGTCCGGATATATCCGGTCCGCTCAATCTCCGAGTACAATACCTTCCCGGTGAAGCTTTCCTTCCTACATTCCCCCGGCCATCCTGTCACGCGGATATACCGGAATCCATAAAATGTAAAATGCGGCCGCACTTTTTTTGCCGTGCCGTCGGAAATATAGGTGAATTTCGACTCCGCGTCCCGATAATTTCCGTGGTAAAAATTCCCTTCCTGCAAAATCTCTGCGCACTCCAGAGTGACCCTTGTCCCCTTCGCAAAATCCGCGTCAAACTCCACAAATCCGGCAAAATTCTGCCCGAAATCCAGCACTGTCTCCCCAGCCGGGGTGTGGATGATCTCCTGTACCGCCAGCTCTTCCATGGCCAGCACAGGGAGGCTTAAGCGGTCCATGAGATGGCTCTTCACCAGATTTTTCGTACCCTCATGTTCCTCCGGATGCTCCAGTACATCCACCGGTTTCCATGGGTTCTCCTTTCCCTCCCAAAGCAGTTCATTATAAATTTCCCCGTCATAGATGCCGGAATCCTCAATCAGGGAACCTCTGTATTCCCAGCTTCCGTCCGTGCAGATCAGATCCTCTGTGCCATCCTCGTATTCGATGTGCAGCTCCGCGATCGCCGCCATCCGGTCACCGTAGTTATTTTTCTGCAGCTCCAATCCGAACAACCCCATGTACCAGCCCTTTCCCAGCAGGATTTCCAGAGTGTTCTCTCCCTGCTTCAGATCCGCCGGGAAGGTCAGTACCTGGATGTTCGTCTCATACTGATTCACATAAGGGGCCAGATATTCATTGCCCAGCTTTTCCCCGTTCATATACAGCTCTAACATCCCCACACCGGTCCCATAGACACGCGCCCGTTTCACCGGCTTTTCGATGGAAACGGTTTTACGCAGGACCGGATGGAATGTATCCTCCTTCGCCGCTGCGATCCACTGTGCCTGCCATTCCTCCTGCATCTTTCCGGTCTCAAAAATTCCGGTTTCGCTGACCGCAGAATCTCCCTGATCCCCGGTCACCGCGACCCGATAATAATAGGTGGTCCTCGGTTTCAGATCCACAGGCAGCTTCTCCCCCTGCTGTTTCAGCTCAGCCCCTTCTTTCGTATAAAGGATCTCGCCGAATGCCTCATCTGCGCTGACTTCAATTTTGGCATTTTTCTGCTTTTGACTCTTTGTATCCGTCACTTTCCACGAACAGATAATATTGTCCAGCCAGAACCCAACCGGGTTTTTCACTCCATTGATCTTCAAATCTTGAATCTGCATGATAATTTTCTTCCTCCTCTTTTTAGATTTTTATAAAAATCAAGCCCGCAAATCCGTCCATTTTCTCAATTTGATAATACATTCTTAACTCTCTCCTTTTCATAAAGTATGCCAAGGGCATCCCATCATGGCCATTCGGACTTTTCACATGGTATGGAAAAAGAGCATCCCTCCCTTCCCGGGTTGAATACTCTCTCCCACTATTCATGTAAAAAACGTTTCCTATTTCAATTCATTCCGCTTAGTTTGCCTCATGCTGTGCTGCCATTTTCTTCTTCATCTCCGCGATCTCCGGGAAGAATTTCTTCAATGGATAGAAGATCATAATCACGAGGATTGCAACAGAAACCAACGCCGGAATCAGAAAACGAATCATATTTGTTCCCATAACCGCTGTTTCGGACTGTCCGAACGGCCCCAACTGTGCATCAAACCCGCAAAGAGCTAGGATTGCCAGCATACCAGAGTTTGTAATGGTATTACCACATTTCTGCGCAAATCCTTTGACGGACGAAACAATACCGTTTAACTGTTTTCCTTCTTTCAGCATGATAAAGTCAATCGTATCATTGACAAGGACATTCACCAAAGCGTTTACCATCGCTCCCACTGCCGTTGCAATGAAGGACAGAATGCAGCAGTACATAAAATTCAGCTTTCCTGTAAAGTACAGAACCGTGTAGCAGACAATAGTCAGAATCTGTGAAACGATCATTGCTTTGTATCCTGTCTTGAATTTTTTCAGGAAAATCGGCATCAATACCATCATAGAAATCAAGGCACCCATGGATACAAATCCCATATAAGTAGAAATCGTTCCGCCGATTGTCGCTCCGATCGCCGCCTCATCCATAGTAGCAAAATCAACTCTCTGCCCTGCCAGGATATACTGTGCATAATATACGGAAGAGGAAAACATAAATCCATAAGAAACTGCCGCAAGACACCATACAATCATAACCGGCCAGATTTCTTTGTGACGGAATACATAAATCAGTTGTTTTAATCCGCCTTCTCCTTCTTCCTTCGGCATTACATATTTTTCTTCGGACGTCTTATACAGTCCCCAGAAAGAGATCACTGCAAAGACCGCATATGTAACCATCAGGTTCCGGTAGCTTCCGAAAATCTCTACTAACTGGGTAGAAAATGTGGACGCGATCGTAAACATCAGTGCACAGACACCTGCACCCTTTGCCACGACGTCGTTACGCTCCTCATCATCCAATGTCATAGCCGGAAGGATTGCCATCTGCGGCATTGTATATGCTGTCACACACATACCATAGACCATGTAGGTAATGCAGACATAAACACATTTTGCCGTCGGGCTTCCCTGAATAAATCCCGGATTGCTGAACAGCAGGAACATATCTACCAGCAAAAAGATCGGTGTAAAGAGGAACCAAGTACGATACCGTCCCCAACGTGGATTACAGGTATCACAGATGACGCCCATCATGGGGTCATTGATCGCATCCCATAAAGAACAGATCAACAGGATGACTGATAATTGGGCAGCCGTGATCCCGATCGTCTCCTGTACGTACAAAGAAAAATAGGTTGCAATCGTAGCTGCGATCGCCATTGCGCCGCCGTTTACAGATGTAGCGTGAAACCAGATAAATGGTTTGCTGAGTTTCTCCCGTTTCACAGGAGCATTTGTTGTTTCATTACTCATTTTCTCATTCTCCCTTTCATCTTCGTTTGTTTATAATACAAGTATATCTGTTTCTCAGTCTATGTACCATGTTATTTCTTTATCTGAATCCGACATTTTTTAATATGTATTGCGCTGATGCGCAAACAGGTCACCAATTTTCTGACAAAAATTTGTGACAAATGATAATAACTCAACGATAAAAGAGCATGTTAGAAAATTGTACAGCAAAAGTTAGTATTCACTCCACAGGCCAGTATGTACTGGGGCTGGTATCCGGCTCCGGCAGAGATGCTTAGGCAGGCGCCGGTGGATACGCTGAGGCAGATGTTCCTGGGACTGCATGTGATGTCCTATGAGCAGGCGATTGAGGATTTGAAGGATTTACATGAATGAAATCCTGCTATGCCAGCTCCGCGTTTTTATTGTATTTCTGCCAAAAGAATGTTAAGATACAAGAGTATTCTCGGAAAATACGAAAAGTGTATTTATTCCAAATTCAGAGGTCATGGGTGTTTTTGCGACAGCCGTGCGGACGGCAGGTTGGGATTAAGAGGTATTTGGATTCCATTGCAAAATATACCGGCAGAATGCTGCTGGTTGGTATTAATTATGATAAGAAGACAAAGAAGCATGCGTGTGAGATTATAAGGGCATAGATTGGAGCTGTTACAATTCGCGGCCGGTCAGGCAGCGAATTGTAATTTTGAAATTGTAACGCTTCCATAGCATCCAGCCTATAAACATATAGCATAATATGTATTTTATTTTCCCCGGAGGCCCGTGGTATAATCCCCATTGAACGACAAAAGAACACATTCTATGAATGGAAAGCAGAGGTTGTCCAATGGAGATTATAGTGCTGCTGCTCAGGCAGAATCTGGTGATGTTTGTATATCTGATGATCGGTTATTTCCTGTATAAAAAAAATCTTGTCAGCGCACAGGGGAGCGCGGATATCGGCAGGATCCTGCTGTATATCGTCATGCCCACGGCAATCCTGAAATCCTACCTCGCGGATTTTTCGCCGGAGCGCCTAAAAGGGCTTTTCGTCTCCTTCCTGGCATCCCTCCTGTCGCTCCTGCTTGCGATTGCCGTGGCACGGGCCGCATTTTCAAAGGAACAGGGGATCGAACGGTTTGGAGCCGCGTTCTCCAATGCGGGATTCATCGGAATCCCGCTGGTACAGATGACGCTGGGCGAGGAAGCCGTGTTCTATGTCTCCTCCTTCGTTGCCCTGCTGAACATCCTGCAGTGGACATACGGGCTGGTCACGATAACAGGGGACCGGTCGCTGGTTTCTGTAAAACGGCTCAGGACCAATCCGATCATCTTAAGCTTCCTGGCCGGCATCGCCTTGTTCCTGCTCCCGGTATCCCTCCCGGCGGCCGCGGAAAATGTGATCGGCACGATTGCGTCCATGAACGGACCGCTGGCAATGATCGTGCTGGGCGTGTATCTGGGACAAGTTTCGCTCCGGTCGTTATTTTCCGGCCGTGTGGTCTACCGCTGTACCCTGGTGCGGCTCGTTGTCATCCCGGTTCTGACCATGGCGCTGATGTATGTATTTCCTGCGAAATACCATATGCTGAAGCTGACGGTTCTGATCGCCGCATCCGCTCCGGTGGGCTCCAATGTGGCAATCTTCGCCCAGCTATACGGGCAGGATTATATGCAGTCTGTGAAGGAGGTCGCCCTAAGTACGCTGCTGTGCATCATCACACTTCCCCTGATTCTTGGAATTGCAAACTATATTCTTTGAAATAGCGGACGATCACATCACGGCAGGTCCGAACCGCAGAGGTCTGAAACCTCTCCGGATCCCAGGACAGCATCAAAAACCGTTCCATGGACATCCCGGAGATTGTTTTGAGACACATAGAAGGGGTAAAAAAATCATGCCATGTATATTCCGGGATAAACGCGATCCCGGGTCCCAGCGGAAGGAGATCCCGCATGACAGCCGGTGTATCCACGACAGTCGTGACATTGGGCGAAAAGCGATAGCGTTCACAGTAATGCCTTACAATGGAGGTCAGGTTGGTTCCGGGAATCAGTTCCGAAAAGGATTCCCCGCAGATCTCATCCAATGTCAGGACAGGGCGGCCTGCCAATCTGTGGTTGGAGGGAAGGACCACTTTGATAGGCTCCCGCAGCAAAAAAATCCGGCTGCTGCTGTCCGGCAGGCGGGTATGTACGGAGGTCAGGGACAGCGCCGGGGGCGGATCCTCCGGGGCGGGCGCCTGTTGTGTGATCTGCAGACGGATGTCCGGATCCGTCTCCTGAATCCGTCTGACCAGAGCAGGAAGGAGCATGGAAGCAGATCCCACATAGAGAGAGACCGTCTGGTTTTCCCGGGATTCCAGTTCGTCCAGCTCCAGCCGGGCATTGTCAAGGGCAGTAAAAACCTGCTCCACATATTTGAGAAAAATCGTACCAGCGCTGTTCAGGCAGATCCGCTTTCCTTGCCGGTCGAACAGGGAACATCCAAGTTCCGTTTCCAGCCGTTTCAGGGTCTGGCTCAGGGATGGCTGGGCAATGTGCAGCTTTTGCGCTGTCTTCGAAAGCTGCTGTGTACGCGCGACCTCGCGAAAATATTTTAGCTGTAATAAATCCATATACCTGTACCTCACTGACGATTGAAAAAAATAGATGACCTGCTTGCGCATCAGCGCAATTCCTATTATAATTTGTCACCAATTCCCGCGAGGAAATTGATGACCTGCTTGCGCATCAGCGCAATACTTATTATATAAAAAGCTGCGGGGTACGGCAAGACTTTAAAAAAGAAAAGGAGAAAATAATGGACGCTATGGAAATCATTCAGGGATTTATGAAAAAGGAACAGATAGAGAAAATCGGCAAATACTGCATTTTAAATGAGGCGGCAAAAAAGGGGGAAATTTTATTTACCGGTTCCTCATTGATGGAGCAGTTCCCGATCAATGAGCTGCTGATGAACGAGGGTATGGAACAGATCATCTACAACCGGGGAGTCGGTGGTTTTACGACAACGGATATGCTGGAAAATATGGAAGAGCAGATCTTCGGCACAGAGCCGTCAAAAATCTTTATCAATATCGGGACCAATGATATCGGCGATGCCTCCCGGCCATTTGAAGAGGTTCTGGCATCCATGCTGGAAAATTATGAAAAGATACTGGTTCAGATCAAGAAGCGTCTGCCGGAAGCAGAGGTCTATATGATGGCCTATTATCCGGTCAATGAGACGGATAAGGTTCCTGACACGGAATGGGCAAAAACCATGTTTGTCAACCGCAATAACCGAAATCTGCCGATTGCCAATGAGGCGGTGAAAAAGCTGGCGGAGAAGATGGGGTATCACTACATTGACGTCAATGCCGGGCTGTGCGACGAGCGCGGGATGCTCAGGAGAGAATTTACGGTGGAAGGGGTTCATATGTACGCGAACGGATACCAGGTGATCCTGAATAATCTGAAACCGTATCTGTGATGTGAGAACTCCCCATTGTTTAAAGTGAATGGGATTGCAGTCACATTATTTCAAATTTTAGAAAATAGTATGCAAAACGGTTTAAACGTTTTCTAAAAAGCACGCTTAAACCGTTTTCCCTGCCATACAATACCCCATTTTTAATTAGGCGCTTAGGAACAATTTCTTGCGCAAAATGGAAAAACTTTCGTATCTTGCAATTCTGGTTTATCCAGGTTAGGATGTTTCGAAAGTGCCGGAACTTGCGAAGGCTTCCTGTGTGATTGCCAGCCTGGCTCGTTGCTTCGCGGAAATAAAGAAGAGCAGTCATTCCCCCTGCTCTTCTTGAAATTTCAGCACCGTCCCTGCCTTTTCCGCAGCTTCCAGCGCGAATCTGCGGGCCGCTCCCACGCATAAAGCCTTTTCTGTTTTTGAAGCGATGCCGGCATTTGGATAAGAGAGTGAATAGGCATGCTCCAGGTCAATCTCCGGTTCCATGCCCCATTCCGCCAGCATATCCAGCACGTCACTGCGCTCCAGCTCCCACACCTTCTCCCAGCCATTCTCCCGGTATATATAGAATTTCTTCCCGATCAGCCAGTTCTCCGTCCGGTTTGTCCGCTCGTCCGCAAAACGGATCTCCCCGCTTTTCGGCGGAAACTGAAATTCATTGATCATGGCTGAGGCGCCTGCATTTCCCAGATCGATCACAAGTATGTACCGGGGATCCGAATCATAGAGCTTCGCAAAGTAATAATTGGGACATTGCCGGTCAAAGGGATACCGAAATTCATTCTCAAACGCTGTTTTCACTTCCTGAAAAAACTGCTGCGCGGACATCCCATACTGCTGGTATTCTTTGGCGTGTTTCAGCCCAATGCTTTTTATGAGTACAGACCGTTTGGAATATAAAACAATAAAAACTACTGCCAGAATCACCATCCCAAGCTGTTGCAGCATCCGTACACCTCCCCTTTCTTTTATGGATCCGAAAACTTAAATGAGTAATTACGTAATTACAAATGATTTTTATTTTATACAATTTTCCGGTACAAAACAATCCATTTTGCGTGAATGCAGTGATTTTCTGCGTAAATCTATTACAGTTCACGGCCCAATGTCATTTAGTTATAGTGAACGACAAAATAATTTGTCGTCCACTATAAACCCTCCGGG
>VSNK01000053.1 GCA_009774255.1 Faecalicatena sp. | reverse complement strand
CAAACCGGATGTTACCGTGACCGAGAAACCGACGGATGATCCGGTGAACACGGAGATTACGGTGCCCAAACCGGATGTTACCGTGACCGAGAAACCGACGGATGATCCGGTGAACACGGAGATTACGGTGCCCAAACCGGATGACACCGTGACCGGGAAACCGACGGACGATCCGGTGAACACGGAGATAACCGTGCCGGCAGAGGACGATCCGTCGGGTTCGGATACCGTCGTCTCAGATGATCCGGCGAATGGGTCAGTCCTGCCGGAACCCATTGTACCGGATACGAAAACCGAGGATCCGGATGTGCCGGGCGACATTCCTTCCGAGATTGTGGACGATAACAGCGGAGCGGAAGAAACGATTTCCTGTTTTCTGCTGGATGAAGCGGGGATGCTTTACGGCTTCCTGCCGGAGTATGCGGAAATGCCGGATGGGTGTCTGACACTTCCGGAAGAATGTACCGGTATCCGCAGCGGAGCATTTGCCGGGTGCGGGGCAGGGATTTTGGAGCTTTATATCCCGGCGGGAGCCGCAACGATCGAGGAGGGTGCTCTTGCTGGCCTGGATGATTTGGAATGGATCGAGGCGGACAGCGGAAATCAGGGATGTGTCAGTGATTCAGGTGTTTTGTTTGACAGCACCATGTCCGTACTGCTGGCATTTCCAAGCGCGTGGATGGACGGTTATGCGGTTCCACCGTCTGTCACAAGAATCGCGGGAAGAGCCTTTGAGGGGACTTCGATTTCCATGCTGGATGTGAGGGAGTGCGGCACGCTGTCCTTCGGCGACAATGTATTCGGCACCTCTGCCGGAAGCGGGATCAGGATCGTAGTCTCGGAGGAAGGTCTTTCGGTGTATGCAGATATACTGGCCGGATATGCGGTGACACTGACACGGTAAAGTAAGAAATAAATTTGTTTGTTGAACATTTCTCTGAGTTGTTCTATAATAGGAAAATAGATATCCGTTTCCCTGTTCACCGGGGAACGGATACGAACAAGAATTGGAGACATGAGAAGATGAAAAAAGTAAGAACAAGATTTGCGCCGAGCCCTACGGGAAGGATGCATGTGGGGAATCTGAGGACTGCGCTTTATGCATACCTGATTGCCAAGCATGAGGGCGGCGATTTTATTCTCCGGATTGAAGATACGGATCAGGAGAGATTTGTAGAAGGTGCGCTGGAGATTATATACCGGACATTGGAAAAGACGGGGCTGCTCCATGATGAAGGACCGGATAAAGACGGGGGAGTGGGACCTTATGTACAGAGCGAACGGAATGCCTCCGGCCTGTATCTGAAATACGCGAAGCAGCTGGTAGAGCAGGGGGATGCCTATTATTGTTTTTGTGACAAGGAGCGTCTTGAGTCCCTGAGGACGTCGGTTTCCGCCGACGGAACGGATATCGTGGTATATGACAAGCACTGCCTGGGACTGAAAAAAGAAGAGGTGGAGGCGAATCTCTCGGCAGGGAAGCCGTGGGTGATCCGGCTGAATGTTCCCAATGAAGGGGAGACTACATTCCACGACGAGATTTACGGAGATATTACGGTGCCCAATCAGGAGCTGGATGATATGATCCTCATCAAGTCTGACGGATATCCTACCTACAATTTTGCGAATGTGATCGACGATCATCTGATGGGGATAACCCATGTGGTGCGCGGAAATGAATATCTTTCCTCCGCGCCGAAGTACAATCGGCTGTACGAAGCATTTGGCTGGGAGGTGCCGGTGTATGTACACTGTCCGCTGATCACGGATGAGGAGCACAAGAAGCTGAGCAAACGGTGCGGACACTCTTCCTACGAAGATCTGATCGATCAGGGCTTCGTATCAGAAGCTGTGGTGAACTATGTGGCGCTTCTGGGATGGTGTCCCTCGGATAACCGGGAGATCTTTACCCTGCAGGAGCTGGTGGAGGCATTTGACTATACTCATATGAGCAAATCACCGGCCGTATTTGACATCGTGAAGCTGAAATGGATGAACGGGGAATATCTGAAAGCTATGGAAGAGGAACGTTTCTATAGGCTGGCAGAGCCTTATATCCGGGAAGTGGTGTTAAGGGACTGTAATCGGAGGAAGATTGCCGCACTGGTGAAGACCCGGATCGAGATCCTGCCGGATATCCGGGAACAGATTGACTTTTTTGAAACGGTTCCCGAATATGATGTGTCCATGTATACACATAGGAAGATGAAGACCAATGCGGAAACCTCTTTAGCGGTACTGCGGGAGCTGCTTCCGATATTGGAAGGACAGGAAGATTATGGGAATGACGCTTTGTTCGAGACTCTGAAAGGATATGCGGCGGAAAAGGGCTGCAAGATCGGCTATGTGATGTGGCCCGTCCGTACTGCGGTCTCAGGAAAGCAGAATACCCCGGGCGGCGCTACGGAGATTATGGAAGTCCTCGGCAAAGAGGAAGCCTTAAAACGAATACGCGGGGCGGTAAAGAAGCTGGAGGAAGCGTTGCAGGACAATGCGGTGAACCGGCAGAACTAAGGAGCGGAATCCATTTGAATGAGGCACAGAAGCGGGCGGTTGCCCATGGAGAGGGTCCGTGCCTTGTGCTGGCAGGACCCGGTTCGGGGAAGACCCTGACAATTGTAAATCGAATCAAATACCTTATAGAGGAACGAAGAGTAAGACCAGAAGAAATTCTGGTCATTACTTTTACAAAATATGCAGCCGAAGAGATGCGGCTTCGGCTGCAGGCTCTGATGGAAGGAAGACGGCTTCCGGTCACCACGGGCACCTTTCACGGGGTCTATTATGGGATTCTGAGATGGGCTTACCGTATCGGTCCCGGGAATATTCTTTCGGATGAGGAGAAGTACCGGATGCTCCGCCAGATCGTGAGTACACTGGAGGTGGAGAGCTTTGATGAGGAGGACTTTCTGCAGGGAATTGCCATGGAGATCGGCGTGATCAAGAACAACCGCCTGGATCCGGAAAACTATCAGGCAAGGCATTGTCCTTCGGAAGCCTTCCGCAGCATTTACAGAGAATATGAAGCTCTGCGGAAGGAATTGAAAAAAATAGACTTTGATGATATGCTCGTTTTGTGTTATGATTTATTTACAAAGCGTGCGGATGTCCTGAAGCTATGGCAGAAGAAGTTCCGTTACATTCTGGTGGACGAATTTCAGGATATCAATCAGGTTCAGTATGACGTGATCCGGATGCTGGCAGCGCCGGAGCATAATCTCTTTGTGGTGGGAGATGACGACCAGTCGATCTACGGCTTCCGAGGTGCCAACGTGAAGCTCATGTTTCGATTTTTAAAAGACTATCCGAAGGCGGAAAGAATGCTTCTGGATATCAACTACCGCTCTACGGCCAATATTGTCCGCCATGCGCTGCAGGTGATCGAGAACAATGAGATGCGGTTCGAGAAGAAGATCCGGCCACAGAAGAAGGCCGGAACCATGGTGCATATTCAGGAAACACTGGATTCGGAGGATGAAGGCTCCTACGTGGCGGAAGAGATCAAAAGCAGGATGGAAGGGGGAGTCCCCGCGGAGCAGATCGCCGTACTTTACAGGGTGCATACGGATGCGAGGGCTCTGGCCGGACAACTGGTGAAGCGCAAGATTCCCTTCTATATGCGGGATACCATGCCGGATATCTACCAACATTTTATCGCAAAAGATATCCGGGCATATCTGCGGCTGGCAGGAGGGGGAAGGGAGCGCGCGGACTTTCTGCAGATTATGAACCGGCCCCTGCGGTATCTCAGCCGGGCTTCCGTGTCAGACAGCCGAATTGTGTCTTTTGAGGGGCTTCGGAGGTTCTACTGCGATAAGGACTGGATGCAGGATCGAATCGATCAGTTCGAATGGGATCTGAAAATGTTGGGAAGGATGGCTCCCTATGCGGCGATCCAGTATATCAGGAAAAAGATCGCATATGACGATTTTCTCAGGGAATACGCGTCCAAAAAGGGAGTTCAGATTTCGGAATATCGGGATATCCTGGAAGAGCTCGAAGAATCCTCAAAACCTTTTCGGACAATCGAAGAGTGGTTCGAACATATACGGGAATATTCGGAAGCGTTAAAAGAACAGAAGCAAAAAAAGCAGGAAGCCAGGACAGGAGTGCGCCTCATGACGATGCATGCGTCGAAAGGGCTGGAGTTCGATACTGTTTTTATCATTCAGGCTAATGAAGACAGAATTCCTTATAAAAAAGCAGTACAGGAAAATGGGACGGAAGAAGAGCGGCGGCTGTTCTATGTCGCCATGACCAGGGCGAAGGAAGTCCTCAAGATCAGCTACGTGACAACAAAAAACGGAAAAGACGCGTCGCCCTCACGCTTTGTTGAAGAAATAGTTACAGGTCACACTTTGACCAGGCGTGCCCTGTAACTCAGGCCGCCATTTAAAATTGCCTTCGGCAATGGGCGGCCTGAATACCAGCTTTTATGTGCATCCTCCCGACCAATCAGCGTGGTGATTGGTCGGGGTGTGACATGTAACAAGAGATACAAGTGAAATAAAGATTGACAAACCTTCAAAAGACGTTAGAATAAAAGTAGTGTAACTTATCGGCGGCAGTTCCAGGAGGTGTTGTTATGAAACAAAAAATATTTTGCGTTTTTTTTTCAGTGTTCCTGGCCTGTTCCTCGCTGGCCGGATGTAAAAAAAATGTGGGAACGCCGGAAGACAACGCGATCGTAGAGGAAGAACCCGAGGAGGAAGAAGAGGATACAGGTTATGTGTTCGGATATAGCTGTATCGACATGGATAACCCGTATTTTGATACCCTGCGGCGTTCTCTTGAAAATACACTGGGTGAAAATGAATATCAGCTGATTTCTAAAAATCCGGGCTCTGATGCCGGTGTACAGAATGAACAGCTGCAGGAACTGATTGAGGAGGGAGTGGATGCGGTATTTTTATGCCCGGTAGACTGGGAGCGGGTCACGCCTGCCCTGGAGGCACTGCAGGATGCAGGGATTCCGGTGATCAATATCGACACACAGGTGAAGGAAGAAAGCCTGACAAGGGCCTATGTCGGATCTGACAACCGCAATGCCGGATATGTCTGCGGAGATGACCTGAAAAAGCGCTGTCCGGAGGGCGGGAAGATCCTGCTTCTGGAATGCCCTTCCATTAATTCGATCAACGACCGGATCACCGGTTTTGAACAGGCGATCGCAAATGCAGGCTTTGAAGTACTGGACCGGGCAGACGTGAACGGAGAGAAGGAAAAAGCAAAAGAGGCGATGGAGGAATTTCTGAATAAATATCCGGATATTGATGCGGTAATGTGCGGGAATGACCGTGTTGCGCTTGGAGCGCTGGAGGCGGTCAGGGAAGCCGGACGGGAGAATATCCGGATCTATGGCGTGGACGGTTCGCCGGAAGTAAAAAAGGAACTTGTGAAAGCAGACAGCCCCATGACCGCTACGGGCGCGCAGTCGCCGATCCGGATCGGGAAAGAGGCGGCAGAGATCGGAATCGCGATTTTAAACGGGGAAAATTTTGAAACGACCACTTATGAAGATACATTTCTGATTGATAAAGGAAATGTAGAGATGTACGGAACAGATGGCTGGCAGTAGGATGAAAGACTAATAGGAGGAAGAGCATATGAAGAAAGTGGAAGGATACCCGCAGCCTCTTGGGGTGAAGATAGAGCAGGACAAGGTGAATTTTGCGGTTTCCGTACCGTCGGGAAAGAAATGTGAGCTTTTGTTGTACCGGGTGGGAAGGACAGAACCGGCTTTCACCTATGATATGCCGGAGGAAGAAGGACTGGGGGAAATCCGCTTTCTGGCTCTGGAAAGGCTGGATGTGCAGAAAATTGAGTACAACTTCCGGATTGACGGCAAAGTGATCCTGGATCCTTATGTCCGCGAACTGGCAAGGACAAGAAAATTCGGAGAGGTGCCGGACGCGGATCTTCATCAGATACGGGGGCGCTTTCCAAACTCCTCCTATGACTGGGAGGGAGACCATATCCTGAAGCTTCCGTTTCATGAAGTTATCGCATACAGTCTTCATGTGCGGGGGTTTACCAGGCATACGTCGTCAAAGGTCAGGCAGAAGGGAACCTTTGCAGGGGTCGTGGAGATGATTCCTTATCTGAAAGAGCTGGGGATCAACCAGATCCAGTGTATGCCTGTCTATGAGTTCGCCGAGGCGTTCGGAAGCCGGCAGAACTACTGGGGATACGGCGGAGGCTATTACTTTGCGCCCAAAGCGGCATACAGCGCGTCAGGCCATGCCGCGTCGGAATTGAAGGATATGGTAAAGGCATGTCATAAGGCCGGGATTGAAGTGGCGCTTGAGATGCCCTTTGAACAGGGAATCCCGACACAGACTGCCATCGAATGCCTGAAATACTATATGCTGGAATACCATATCGATGGATTCGTCATCAATCCGTACAATGTGCCGTGGGAACATCTGACACAGGATCCGCTGTTAAAGGGAACCAAGCTCATGCAGAAGGATGACACCTTCCAGAATACCATGCGGCGCTTCCTGAAGGGGGATGAGGACATGGTAAATGCGGTGATCCAGGCACTTCGGCTGAATAGCGGAAAGGATGGAAAATGCAATTATATTACATCCCACACCGGTTTTACGTTGAATGATCTGGTATCCTATGAGGCAAAACACAACGAGGCCAACGGAGAACGGAATCAGGACGGCCCGAACTACAATTACAGCTGGAACTGCGGGGCAGAGGGACCCAGCAGGAAGCGTTATATCGTGAAACTCCGGAAAAGGCAGATGATGAACGCGTTTACGCTGCTGCTCATGGCACAGGGGACGCCCTGCCTTCTTGCGGGAGATGAATTCTGGAATACTCAAAAGGGAAATAACAATGTATACTGTCAGGATAACGAAACCTCCTGGCTGGACTGGAACAGGCTGAAAAGGGACGACAGCCTATTTCAATTTGTGAAAAAGCTGATCGCCTTCCGTAAGGAGCATCCCTCTCTTCACCAGAAGGCTCCATTGTCCGGCGTGGACCGGAAGGGGTGCGGCCTGCCGGATGTCTCTTATCATGGTGAAAACGCATGGCAGGTACCGGCAGAAGTACACAGCCGTCAGCTTGGCGTCCTCTACTGTACGCCAGAGGAGGGGAAGGATGAGGATATCTGTTTTATCGCCTATAATATGCACTGGCTGAAGCATTCCTTTGCTCTGCCGGCGCTGCCGAAGAACAGGCAATGGTGCCGGGTGATCGAGACGGAGGCCGGCACGGAAGAGGAAGGGCTCAAAAGTGTGGAATTACAGGCACGCAGCATCATGATCCTGACCACAAAGCAGGCAGATGAAACAGAAACCGCAGCAGAAACCGTAACAGAAATCGTAACACATATATAGCCGGGTGATCCATTTTCCGTGCGGATTGTCCGCACAGAAAGAGAGTGGCAGATATGATAAAGGCAGTAGGGCATTTCCGTACGATTACAAAGCACAAGATGCTGGTGATGAAGGAGTGTTTTGAGGTGGGTCTGTATAAGCAGGGTCTTCTCCATGACCTTTCGAAATATACATGGACGGAGTTCCGGGTCGGATGCAGATTCTATCAGGGAACGCAGAGCCCCAACAACGCGGAAAGGAAATCCAGGGGATTTTCTTCTGCATGGCTGCACCACAAGGGGCGCAATAAGCACCATTATGAATACTGGGTTGATTACGGGACTGACGGAAGGAAATGTCTGATCGGTATGAAGATGCCGGTGAAATATGTGGTGGAGATGTTTCTGGACCGCGTCGCCGCCAGTAAAGTATATAAGGGAACAGCGTATAAGGACTCGGATCCGCTGGAATATTTCAAAAAGGGCGGAACGGATGATTATGTCATGCATGAGGACACCAAGAGACTGCTTGACAGGCTTCTGACCATGCTGGCGGAAAAAGGGGAGGACGAGACATTCCGCTATATCCGGGAGAAGGTGCTCAGGAGAAAGCCCAAGCGGCAGGGGAAGCGCGGGAGAGAAAAGTTGAGCGGAATCAGAGAATTTCTGCGCGCCGTACAAAAGTTCAGAACAGGCAGGAGATACATTGAGGTATGAAAAAGAAAAGTAAGATTCTATCGGAAATATCAGACTGGATAAAGACATTGTCTGTCGGCTTAGTGCTGGGAATTCTGGCGAGCAAGGTGCTGGTTACCAGTGCCCAGGTTCCTACTGGTTCTATGGAGGACACCGTGATGCCCGGGAGCCGGCTCATCATCAATCGTGTGGCATATGTGATGTCAGAGCCCAAAAGAGGAGATATCATTGCGTTTTATTATCCGGATGACGGAGAAACGGTATACTTGAAGAGAATCATCGGCCTGCCCGGTGAGACTGTGGAAGGTACGGACGGAAAAGTCTTTGTGAACGGTAAGCCTTTGGAGGAAGATTATATCAGGGAGATGATCGACAGCGATTTCGGTCCTTTTCACGTACCGGAGGATATGTACTTTGTCATGGGGGATAACCGAAACAATTCCTGGGATTCCAGATTCTGGGAACAGAAATACGTGGCAGAAGAGAAGATCATAGGAAAGGCGGAGATCGAATATTTTCCGAAGATCAAGGTGCTTTTCTGAAAATATAAAGATTGAACAAAGGAGGAACTGGCATGGCAAAGTATATAATGGCTCTGGATTCGGGTACCACGAGCAACCGCTGTATTCTGTTTAACGAGAAGGGCGAGATGTGCAGTGTGGCGCAGAAGGAGTTTACCCAGCATTTCCCAAGACCGGGCTGGGTGGAGCATGACGCAGGGGAAATCTGGTCTACCCAGCTTGCGGTGGCGCGGGAAGCGATGATAAAGATCGGGGCTTCCGCGGAAGACATTGCTGCGATCGGGATCACGAATCAGCGTGAGACGACGATCGTGTGGGATAAGAATACCGGGCAGCCCGTATATCCTGCGATTGTCTGGCAGTGCCGGAGGACATCGGAGTACTGCGACAGCCTGAAGGAAAAGGGACTGACGGAAAAGTTCCGGGAGAAGACAGGGCTTGTGATCGATGCCTACTTTTCCGGGACAAAAGTAAAGTGGATTCTGGACAACGTAGAAGGGGCGAGAGAACGTGCGGAAAAGGGAACCCTCCTTTTCGGGACGGTGGAAACGTGGCTCATCTGGAAGCTGACAAAAGGTGCGGTGCACGTGACTGACTACACCAATGCGTCCCGGACCATGCTTTTCAATATCAAAACTCTGGAATGGGACGACGAGATTCTGGAGGAAATGGGGATTCCGAAAAGCATGCTGCCTCAGGCGAAGGCATCCAGCGAGATTTACGGGGAGACAGATCCCAGCTTTTTCGGCGGACGGATTCCGATCGCGGGAGCGGCCGGAGATCAGCAGGCGGCATTGTTCGGGCAGACCTGTTTTGAAGAGGGGGAAGCAAAGAATACATATGGGACAGGCTGTTTCCTGCTGATGAACACGGGGGACAAGCCGGTATTTTCCAAGAATGGCCTGGTTACGACCATCGCCTGGGGAATCGACGGCAAGGTGACTTACGCTTTGGAAGGCTCTATTTTTGTGGCCGGAGCGGCGCTGCAGTGGCTGCGCGACGAGCTGCGTCTGATCGATTCGGCGGCGGACAGCGAATATTTTGCCCGGAGGGTGAAGGATACCAATGGCTGTTATGTGGTTCCGGCGTTTACCGGACTGGGCGCGCCTTACTGGGATCAGTACGCGAGGGGAACCATCGTCGGCCTGACCCGGGGCGTGAATAAATATCATATCATACGGGCAACCCTGGAATCGCTGGCGTACCAGGTCAATGACGTGCTGGAAGCTATGAAAGCGGACTCTGGCATGGATCTGGCAGCGCTGAAGGTGGACGGCGGAGCCAGCGCCAATGATTTTTTGATGCAGACGCAGGCTGATCTGAGCAACGCGCCTGTGAACCGTCCCCGATGCGTGGAGACGACTGCCATGGGAGCGGCTTATCTGGCCGGACTCGCGACAGGGTATTGGAAGAATAAAGAGGAAGTAAAGCAGAATTGGGCGATCGATAAGATTTTTATCCCGTCCATAGAAGCAGAAAAGCGGGAGAAGATGCTGGGTGGCTGGAAACGGGCTGTCAAATGCTCTTATGGCTGGGCACGTGAGGAATAATACCGGCCGGAAGCCGAAGCCCTGCAGCAAGGTGCAAGGCACCGGGAACCAAAAGGCTGAGGATTTCTGAACTGTGCAGCCGGAGAAACCTGCAGCAAGGCACTGGGTATCAAAAGGGATGATCTTCCGCAGGAGATGAATATGTTTGGTTATATCAGGATTTGTGAACCGGAATTAAAAGTGAAGGATCTGCGGAGATACCGTGCGTTCTATTGCGGGCTGTGCAGGACACTGAAAGAAAAGTATGGAAGCATGGGACAGATGACTCTGTCCTATGATCTGACATTTATTGCGATTCTGCTCAATTCGCTGTATGAATCCGAACTGAAAGGTTCTGCCTGCAGGTGTAAGACACATCCGATGAAGAAGCAGGAGATGCTGCAGAGTGAGATGACGGAATATGCCGCGGATATGAATCTGATCCTGTCCTATTATCATCTGAGGGATGACTGGCAGGACGAGAGAAAGCCGGGCAGCCTGCTGGGGCTTCATGCCCTGGGGAGAAAAGCCAAAAAGACAGCACACCGATATCCCAGGCAGTGCAGGGTGATGCAAAGAGAACTGAAAGCGCTGGAGCAGATGGAGGCGTCGGACAGCCAGAATATTGATGAGGCGGCCGGGTGCTTTGGCCGCCTCATGGAAGAGGTACTGGTCTTCAGGAGAGATATGTGGGAACAGGACCTGCGCAGGATGGGTTTTTTCCTGGGGAAATTTATTTACATCATGGACGCCTATGAGGATCTGGAGAAGGACGAAGAGGAGGGCAATTATAATCCGCTGAAAGCGTTGAGCCGGGAGCCGGATTATGAAGAGCGCTGCAGGCAGATCCTCTGTATGATGATCGCGGAGAGTACGGCGGCGTTTGAAAAGCTGCCCTGTCTTCGGGATGTGGATATCCTGCGGAATATTCTATATACCGGGGTCTGGAACCGATATAACAGAATCCAGGGGAATCAGGAGAAAAAGAAAGAGCGAGATCAAACATGAATCAGACGCTGACAACCGGAAATATTACCAAATCACTGCTGCGGTTCGCGTTTCCCATGATGGTGGGAAACCTGCTGCAGCAGCTTTATAATATCGTGGATACCCTGATTGTGGGACAATATCTTGGGAAAGAGGCACTTGCCGCAGTGGGGGCCTCTTATTCGCTGATGACATTTCTGACATCGATTCTGCTGGGGCTGTGCATGGGGAGCGGTGTCTCCTTTTCCATCTGTTTCGGGAAACAAGAATATGGCCGGATGAAATCCGCTGTTTTTATGTCCTTTGTTCTGATCGGGGCGGCGGCTCTTGTTCTGAGTGCGGCCGTATTCGCGGGGCTGGATGGGATCCTTATGTTCCTGCGGGTGCCTTCGGATGTCTATGGAAGGATGCGGGAATATCTGTGGGTGATCTTCTGGGGAATTCTTGCGACATTTTTGTATAATTATTTTGCTTCTCTGTTGCGGGCCGTGGGAAACTCTTTCGTTCCGCTTCTGTTCCTGGGGATTGCCGCATGTTCTAACATCGGACTGGATCTGCTTTTCATTATTCAGTTTCATCGGGGAGTGCGGGGGGCCGCGGAAGCTACCGTACTGTCTCAGTATGCCGCCGGTGTCGGAATTATGTTGTATACAATGATACAATTTCCAGAGTTTCGTCTGAAACGCGCGGATCTGAGATGGAAACCGGATGTCCTGCGGGAAATTTTTCAGTTGTCTTTCCTGACCTGCATCCAGCAGTCGGTGATGAACTTCGGGATTCTGATGGTGCAGGGGCTGGTAAACAGTTTTGGCGCAGTCGTCATGGCAGCGTTTTCCGTGGCGGTAAAAATAGATACCTTTGCCTATATGCCGGTGCAGGATTTTGGAAATGCCTTTTCCACGTTTGTGGCACAGAATTACGGTGCGGGAAAAACAGAACGGATACGAGAAGGAATCCGCAGTGCCGTAAAGACCGCCTTTTTCTTCGGGGCGGCAGTGAGTGCTCTTGTAGTTGTGTTTGCGCGGCCTTTGATGCTGATCTTTGTGAAGCCTGGAGAAACGGAGATTATCCGTGAAGGAGTACGGTATCTTCGGATTGAAGGCAGTTTTTATTATCTGATCGGGTTTTTATTCCTCTGCTATGGATATTATCGTGCGGTCAAACGTCCGGGGATGTCGCTGGTTCTGACTGTGATTTCTCTGGGGACCCGGGTGCTGCTGGCCTTCCTGCTATCGGGGATCCCGCAGATCGGAGTGCCCGGAATCTGGGCGTCCGTGCCGATCGGGTGGCTTCTGGCGGACGCGGCCGGATTCTTGTATTACAAGGAAATCTTAGAAAGATAGGTTTATGTGCGCTTCATGTCTGGACATTTTTGTATTTTTATTATATGATGATACAAGCGTCAAAAGGCCATTGCGTTTCATGCCTGCATGAAAAAGCAGGACTTTGGGGTGTTTTAGGAAGACAGAGGAGAGAATCAAGTTATGAATAAAAATCCATATGAAGTACTGGGCGTTCCTTCGAATGCGTCAGATGATGAAGTGAAAAGAGCATACAGAGATCTGACAAGGAAGTATCACCCGGATGCGAATGTCAATAACCCGCTGGCTGACCTGGCAGAGGAGAAGTTCAAGGAAGTACAGGAAGCCTATGATATGATTATGAAGCAGCGGGAGCAGGGCGGTTATCAGTATGGCTACGGTTATCAGGGAGGAGGCCAGGGCGGCGGATGGAATCAGTCTTACGGCGGTTCCGGGCAGAACCCGCAGATGCAGGCGGTCTACAATTATCTCAATTCAAGGCATTACCGGGAAGCCCTGAACGTGCTGAACGGAATCCCGAACCGTACGGCGGAGTGGTATTACCTGAGCGCCGCGGCCAATGCAGGGATCGGCAATAACATCATGGCCCGTGACCATGCAGGGCAGGCAGTGAACATGGAGCCCAATAATCTGCAGTACCGTCAGCTCCTGAACCAGCTTGAATGGACCGGACAGAAGTATCAGAGCTCCCCCTATGGCGGCGGTTACGGTATGGGCGGCAATTCCTGCGGCACGGGAAATATGTGCTGCGATCTCTGTATCGCAGACCAGTTGTGTGAATGTATGGGAGGAGATCTTTGCACATGCATCTAAAGGCAAGGAATATGGCTTTCGGCGGACTTCTGCTTGCGCTGACGGTGATCTGTATGGTACTGGGGAGCGTCATTGAGACAGGCACCCTGTTCCTGCTTGCGGCGGCCTCTTTTTTTGTAGGGATCGTCCTTAGGGAATTCGGAAGGAAAACGGGCGTGGCTTTCTATCTGGCGGGTGTGTTGCTGGGCGGGATTGCGGCGCCGAATAAATTTTATGTCGCTACCTACGGGGCAATGGGGATCTATATTCTTGGAATTGAATTTGCCTGGGGGCGGCTTGGCAGCTGGAATGCGGATATACGGAAAAAGACGGTTGTTATGTGGGTCATCCGATACGCAATATTTAATATCATCTATCTTCCGGCGGTTCTTTTTCTGCAGAAGCTGCTGTTCGGGAGCGTCCTGTCTGCCTGGGCGACGGCAGGAATCCTCGCGGCAGGACAGGCCGGCCTCTGGTTGTATGACGGCGCATATCGCTATGTACAGAGAGAAATGTGGGGAAAAATGCGGGGGCGCTTTTTGAACCTGTAAAAAGGTGTATGGCTCCCGGAGAGGGCTTATAGGCCCCAAAAGATCCGGCTCTCGCCAAAATGCGGTTTTTCAATGAGCCGGATCACAATTCCTAAAGTAAGGAAGCATAGATAACGGCATCCAGAGCATTCAGATCTTCCTGGCTGATGGTCTGGACTTTGTTTTCATTTGGCTGTATGTGCAGAGTGACGGTCTCCGGGTCTCCATATTCCGGAGAGGACAGCGTTGGAGTGAGCAGACCGTACATCTCTTCAAAAACAAACTGGTTGATCTGTTCATCCGTGGTCATGCTCCTGGCTTCTTCCCTTTGAAGCGCATCCACCAGCCCCTCGGAAATCCCGCCGAACATGGCAAAGGGCTGAGCCTCAACCTCCAGGGTAAAGCCGTCCCCGTCCTTTTCGGCGGTGCCCACGGTATATTTACAGAGGCTGTTCAGTTCTGTGAAGAGCTGGCGGTATTGTCCTTTCAGTTCTGCCGTGACCGAAGTATTGCCGATCTTGATGGTATTCAGAATCGCGTCCAGCCCTTGCTCGTGGATATGTATGGCCTCTTCCTCCGTGCATTTCTTATATTCCATATAAGCGCCGTAATCTGCCTTATAGCGGGCATCCAAAAAAGCCTGTCCGAAGACCGGCGCGTCTTCGACCGTCATTTTTTTCCCGCATCCGCCGGCCAGTATGCAGCAGCAGACACTTACTATGGTGATCAGTGAAAGCTTTCTTTTCATCAGAGTATCCCTCCTGTTCGCTATGTTGTACTATTACTATTTTGTTTCCGGTAATTACCATACCATAAATGACAGCTTGATTCAAGAAAAAAGGAGGTAATTACTCAGCACAGGATAGCGCATTTACTGCGCTATCCGTACGAAAACGTATAAATCGCAAGAGCAATCCCCATTGCCGCAGGCAATTTTCATGGGATTGCGGCGTAACTACGAAGGTACTGAGTAGTTACAAAAGGAGAATGTAGAGAGTATGAAGCTATATCTGGCTCCCCTGGAAGGGATTACGGGGCATGTATTCCGCAGAGCTTTGTGTACCTGTTTCGGTTCGGTTGACAAGTATTTTATTCCTTTTATCAAGCCCAATCAGCGCGGGCATCTGAGCTCCCGGGAACGGCAGGACGTACTTCCGGAAAATAACAAAGGCATGCATGCAATTCCGCAGATCCTGACCAATTCCGTGGAGGATTTTGTGCGTACGGCAGGTAAGCTTGAGAAATATGGCTATCAGGAGATTAATCTGAACCTGGGCTGTCCTTCCGGGACTGTGGTATCCAAGGGCAGAGGCTCCGGATTTTTGGCATTTCCCGAGGAACTGGATCGCTTTCTGGATGCAGTGTTTGAACAGACGAATGTGGCGATTTCGATCAAAACAAGGATCGGAAAAGAAAGCCCAAAGGAGTTCGCCCGGCTGCTGGAAATCTATAACCGCTATCCGGTCAGGGAGCTGATCATTCATCCCAGGATTCAGCGGGATGTCTATAAAAATCATCCCGATTGGGAGGTGTTTCGGGAAGCCTGTGAGAAAAGCAAAAATCCGCTCTGCTATAATGGAGATCTGTTTTCAGAAGAGGCATATGAGCGCGCGGCAAAGGCATTTCCCATGGTGGATACGTGGATGTTCGGAAGAGGAATCCTGATGAACCCGGGGCTGTGCAGGCAGATCAGGCAGGGAATCCGTACGGATAAGGAAACGCTGCGCAGATTTCATGACCAGCTTTACGGAGATTATCAGGAAGTACTTCCGGGGGCCAGGACGATCCTGTTCAAGATGAAAGAGCTGTGGAGCTTTCTCGCGCCGGCGTTCACGAATTATGAGAAGTATGCAAAGAAGATAAAAAAAGCGGAAAAGCTGGGGGCTTATGAGGAGACCGTGGACGCCCTGTTCGCCGAGCAGTCCGTCAGGCTGTGAACGGTAATAAGGAACTGTCCCTAACGTTGTTTCTTTCCACACATTTTTTTGCGTTCATATTCATATACTGATACGAAAGTATGTAAGTGTGAGGAAATTTACTGTGCAGGAATTTATGGTCTATATCATGAATACATATGGATATCTGGGAGTCTGTTTTCTGATCGCGGTGGAGAATCTTTTTCCGCCGATTCCGTCAGAAGTGATATTGACCTTCGGGGGCTTTATGACTACATATACCAGACTGACAGTTCCCGGGGTCGTCATATTTTCCACCCTGGGTTCTACCATCGGAGCGCTGATACTCTATCGTGTGGGGATGGCGCTGACTCCGGAAAAACTGGAGAAACTGTCGAACGGAAAATTGTTCCGGCTGCTGGGCTTTCAAAAGGAAGATATAAAAGAAACCGTCGGTTGGTTTGAAAAACATGGAAAGAAAGCAATCCTGTTCGGGCGGTGCGTACCCATCATCCGAAGCCTGGTATCGGTTCCGGCCGGGATGGCGGAGATCCATCTGCCGCTGTTTCTCGTATATACGGTCGTTGGGAGTACCCTGTGGAATGTGATTCTTGTTTCATTAGGAGCCGCGCTCGGGGCTTCATGGGAGACCGTGCTTGTGTATCTGGAACGGTATTCGACAGTGATACGGGTGCTGCTGATCGCGGGAGCTGTGGTCTGGCTCATACGTTATGGGAAGAAAAAGAAGATTCTCCCCTTTTAAAGCCACTCAGAAAATGCTATAATAAATCAGTTTTATGCTTACGGTGAATGACAGAAAAAAGATAAATTGTAACCACTCAGCAAATTTTTAAAATATAATAAAAGAGAGGGAATATGAATGAGCAAGTTTGATTCTAAGGAATCCGGCGGGATGAAGCCATGTGAGCTGCCGGAGATGGAGGCGTATGAAAAGATTCTGGAAGAGGAGTTATCCGATCTGAAGTCGAAGGGTTATCTTCTCAGGCACAAGAAGAGCGGGGCAAGGGTTCTCTTGATGGAGAATGAGGATGAGAATAAGGTGTTCGCGGTCGGCTTTCGGACTCCGCCGTCAAACAGTACGGGAGTGCCGCATATTCTGGAGCATTCTGTATTGTGCGGTTCCAGAGATTTTCCGGTGAAGGATCCCTTCGTGGAATTGGTGAAGGGATCTCTGAATACGTTTTTGAATGCCATGACCTATCCGGATAAAACGATCTATCCGGTGGCAAGCTGCAATGACAAGGATTTTCAGAATCTGATGCATGTATATATGGATGCGGTCTTTTATCCGAATATTTATCAGCATCCGGAGATCTTCCGGCAGGAGGGTTGGAGCTATCAGCTGGATGATGTGGAGGGGGAGCTTTCCTACAACGGAGTCGTTTATAACGAGATGAAGGGGGCCTTTTCCTCACCTGAGGGCGTGCTGGACCGGGTGATCCTGAATTCGCTCTTTCCGGATACGTCCTATGCCTATGAGTCCGGCGGAGATCCGGACGTGATTCCGGAACTGACCTATGAGCAGTTCCTGGATTTTCATAAGAAGTATTATCATCCTTCGAACAGCTATCTTTACCTCTATGGAAATATGGATATGGCGGAAAAGCTGGAATGGCTGGATCAGAACTATCTGTCTGCTTTTGATGCAAAGCCGGTGGATTCCGAAATCCGCTATCAGGAACCGTTTTCACAGATGAAAGAGGTGGAGATGGAATATTCCATTTCCAGTGAAGAACCGGAGGAGGACAACACCTTCCTTTCCTATAACAAGGTGATCGGAACCAGTCTGGATGAAAAGCTGTATGTGGCATTTCAGATTCTGGACTATGCGTTGCTTTCCGCGCCGGGAGCACCGCTGAAAAAGGCACTGGTGGAGGCCGGGATCGGGAAGGATATCATGGGCTCCTATGACAATGGAATCTATCAGCCTATTTTTTCCGTGATCTCTAAAAATGCAAACCTGGAACAGAAGCAGGCGTTCATTGATACGGTAGAAGGCACTTTGAGAGAGATTGTGGAGAAGGGGATTGACCGCAAAGCACTGGAAGCCGGGATCAATTATCATGAATTCCGCTTCCGGGAGGCAGATTTCGGCAGCTATCCGAAGGGACTGATGTATGGCCTGCAGATGTTCGACAGCTGGCTCTATGATGAATCGAAGCCGTTCATCCATATGAAGGCCATTCCTGTCTTTGAATTTTTGAAGCAACAGGTGGGAAGCCGGTACTTTGAAGACCTGATTCAAAAATGGCTTTTGGACAACCCTCATGGTTCCATCGTGACCGTGAAGCCGGAGCGCGGCAGAACGGCCCGGCTGGAGCAGGCGCTGGAGAAAAAGCTGGAAGCCTACAAGGAGAGCCTCAGTGACGCGCAGAAGGAGAAGCTTGCGGCAGATACGAAGGCTCTGACCTCATATCAGGAAAGCGAGGACTCGGAGGAAGACAGGGCGAAGATCCCGATTCTCTCCAGGGGAGACATTTCTCGGGAGATTGCGCCGATCTACAATGACGTGAAAGAGGTGGAAGGGATTCCGCTGGTGCACCACAAGATCGATACGAACGGCATCGGGTATGTGTCGCTGATGTTCGACCTTTCCGGCGTGCCGGAGGAGAAGCTGCCCTATGTGGGGATGCTGCAGGCTGTTCTTGGGATCATCGATACCTCCCACTATGAATACGGGGAACTGTTCAATGAGATCAATGTGCATACGGGGGGGATCGGAACCTCTCTGGAAATGTACCCGGATGTACGAAATATAAAGGAAAAGGATTTCCGGGCCACCTTTGAGGTCAAAGGCAAAGCTCTGTATCCGAAGATGGATGTTCTGTTCTCTATGATGCGGGAGATCCTGATGGAATCCCGTCTGGAGGATGAAAAGCGTCTGAAAGAGATTCTTTCCATGCTGAAATCCCGTCTGCAGATGAGCTTCCAGTCCTCGGGGCACACAACGGCGGCGCTGCGGGCACAGTCCTATGCGTCCCCCATCTCCAAGTTCAAGGATGACACGGACGGAATCGGGTACTATCAGGCCGTGAAAGATGTGGAAGAGCATTTTGAGGAGAAGAAGGAAGAGCTGATCCGGAACCTGAAAGAGCTTGCGGCACACATTTTCCGCAGGGATAACCTGATGGTGAGCCTGACCTCCGGGGAGGAAGGGCTGGACATTGTCTGCAGAGAGCTTACAGGAATGAAGGACAGGCTGTATCCAAAGGCTCAAGGCGGGGAGGAGTCCCGCTGCGTCCTGCACTGCGTGAAACGAAACGAAGGCTTCAAGACTTCCTCCAAGGTACAGTATGTGGCAAGGGTTGGGAACTTTATCGACGGAGGCGCCGAATACAGCGGCACTCTGCAGATCCTGAAGGTGATCCTGAGCTACGATTATCTGTGGCAGAATATCCGGGTGAAGGGCGGCGCGTACGGATGTATGTGTAATTTCAACCGGATCGGAGAAGGATATCTTATTTCCTACCGTGACCCGAACCTGGAAAAGACGATGGAGATATATGAGGGTGTGGTGGATTATCTCAGGAACTTTACGGTCAGTGAGCGGGATATGGACAAGTATATCATCGGCACGATCAGCAATATGGACCGGCCCATGACTCCTGCCGCCAAGGGAGACCGCTCCATGAATCTGTATATGAACCATGTATCGGAGGAAATGATCCGCAGGGAGCGGATGGAAGTGCTCGGAGCGGGACAGGAGGATATCCGGAAGCTCGCAGCTGTCGTGGAGGCTTTGCTTTCGGCGGATCAGCTCTGTGTGATCGGAAGCGAGGAGAAGATCGAGGCGCGCGAAGAGATGTTCGGAGAGGTAAAGACGCTGTTCTGACACACCGGAGAAAGGGATGGATCATGAAGGAAAATTACAAATCAGGATTTGTGACTCTGATCGGGCGTCCTAATGTGGGGAAATCGACACTGATGAATTACCTCATTGGGCAGAAGGTCGCGATCACTTCCAATAAGCCGCAGACCACCAGGAACCGGATCCAGGCGGTGCTGACTACGGAAGAAGGGCAGATCGTGTTCGTGGATACGCCCGGTATCCACAAGGCGAAAAATAAGCTGGGGGAATATATGGTCAATATTGCCCGGCATTCGCTGGATGATGTGGATGCGGCGCTCTGGCTGGTGGAGCCGTCCACATTCATCGGCGCAGGGGAGCGGCATATTCTCGAACAGCTGAAGAAGATCAATACGCCGGTGGTGCTTGTAATCAACAAGATTGATATGGTAAGGCGGGAAGAGGTTCTTACCTGTATCGACGCCTACCGAAAGGAATATGATTTTGCGGAGATCGTGCCGGTCTCCGCAAGGAGCGGGGAGAACACGGAAGAGCTGGTGAAGGTCATCATGCAGTATCTTCCTTACGGACCGCAGTTCTACGATGCGGATACGGTTACGGACCAGCCGGAGCGGCAGATCGTGGCGGAACTGATCCGGGAGAAAGCGCTGCACTGTCTGGAGGATGAGATCCCTCACGGCATCGCGGTGGCCGTTGACCGGATGAAGATGCAGAATAAGGTGATGCATATTGACGCTACGGTCGTCTGCGAACGGGATTCTCACAAGGGGATTATCATCGGGAAGCAGGGCGCCATGCTGAAGAAGATCGGGAGCACCGCCCGGTTCGAAATCGAGAAAATGCTGGGCTGCAAAGCGAATTTGAAGCTGTGGGTCAAGGTGCGGAAAAACTGGCGTGAAAACGACTATCTGATGAAGAATTTCGGATACGGTGAGGAGAAGATGTGACTGCGAAGCTTACGTCTGTGCCGGCCGCATTGTATATTGTGGATTTGATCCGCGAGGATATCTTCAAGCGTTTTGATTGTACATTGTGGACAGATGGTTGTGGACAGATGGCATCGCAGAAAGTTGTCAAGGGGGTCCGCAAAAAAAGGACTGGCAGATTTTACGAGGTATAGACAGGTGAGAGATCGGAGAACCTATGAATAGGGAATATTTATACTCACGGCCGATGAAATCTGCCGTGAGTATCGCGCCAGCCGCAGCCGCGAAGCGGCATAATTCCGCATGCGGCTGTGCGCATCACGTTATACTGTGCGGCAGATTTATCTGGCGCGCAGTATAACACAGATGAAGAGGTGATCCGATGGAGCAGAGATACTGGGAACAATTTATGAAAACAGGCGGCATATGTGACTATCTGGGCTATAAGATGGAAGCCTACGGACATGGCATCTGCGGAGCTTGCGGGCAGGAAGAACAGCCGGACCGCGGCAATACCGGCTCCGAAGCCATCCCGCCGTATGCGCGTGACGAAGATATGGCATAAACAATGGCTACTATGAAAATACCCACGAATTTTCATTTATGGTGGCGGCTCAAATGTGAGGCATGGGTATTTCCTAAGAATGCAGGCAGGGGCGAGGATTTTGAATGAGATTACGGTGACAGGGATGGTGCTTTCCACGGCACCGGTCGGAGAATATGACAGGCGCGTGGTGATCCTGACAAAAGAGCAGGGGAAGGTGGCTGCATTTGCCAAAGGGGCGAGAAGGCCGAACAGCCCTTTGGTCGGTGCAGTAAATCCGTGTACTTTCGGCGAATTTACCTTGTATGCCGGGCGGTCTTCCTATACGATCCGCTCTGCCGTCATTTCCGACTATTTTGCGGAGCTGCGGGAGGATATCATCGGTGCATACTACGGATTTTATTTTCTGGAATTCGCAGATTATTACACCAAGGAGGGAAATGACGAGCGGGAAATGCTTAAGCTCTTGTACCAGACGATGAGGGCACTGATCCATGTCAGGATCCCCAATCGGCTGATACGCCGTATATTTGAACTGCGGGCGCTGTACATCAATGGAGAAGGCCCCCAGGTGTTTCAGTGTGTTTCCTGCGGGGATAAAGAACGTCCGGCTTTGTTCAGCGTGAAAAAAGGCGGACTTGTGTGCGGAAAGTGCATGCAGGACGCATGGGACGGGATGGAGCTGGATACCTCCACATTATATACGATGCAGTACATCGAAAGCAGCAGGATCGAAAAATTATATACCTTTGTGGTGAGTGAAAAAGTGCTGAGCGAACTGGAATGTGTGATACAAAGATATATGGAGGCTTATGTGGAAAAAAAGTTCAAGTCGCTGGAAATATTGGAGACACTGCTGTAACGCAGGCTTTGGGAGGACAAAAGCAGGATACGGCAGCGCTGGATAAAGGATGTGTGTGAAATGTACATAATAGCAGTATGTGATGATGATGAAAAGGAACTTGAACGGATCGAAAATTTCCTGTTGGAATATCAGAGGACAAAATCCCGGTGCGAATATAAGACAGAGCAGTTCAAAAGTGCGGAAACTTTGCTTGCCAGGATCCGGGAAGATGGCTATACACCGGATCTGCTATTGCTGGACATTTTCATGCAGGGGAAGACCGGGATCGAGGCGGCACAGGAACTGAGGGATGAAAACTGTAACTCCCTGATCATTTTTTTGACGACTTCCAGGGAATATGCTCTGGAAGCTTATGGGGTGGACGCAATTCAATATCTCGTGAAACCGTTGGAGCAGGAGCAATTTTTTCATGCAATGGATCTGGCTTCCCGGCAGATCGACAGAAGAAGGGAAAGCCAGATCGTGGTAAAGGTCGCGGGAGGCGGCATCCGGCAGATTCATTCGGATGATATCATCTACTGTGAATCCCAGAAAAATTATCAGATCCTGTACATGGCCAATGAGGAATACAGAGTCCGCATGACGGTCAAAGAACTATGGAGCATTCTGGAGCATATTCCCCAGTTCAGCAGATGCGGCCGCTCCTATATCCTGAACATGGACCATATCGTTTCCGTGGAAAAAGAGGAAATATTGATGAAAAATGAGCGAATGATCTATATTCCGAGGACCGTTGCCGCGGAATTTAAGAAGAGTTATTTTTCCTATTATTTTAACAGCAGATCGGAACGTGTACGTTGAGGCGCATACGTTTTTATGTTACAGTTCACTGGCCAGCCAGCGAACTGTAACGAATCCGGCCTATTTAAAATTGCCTTACGGCAAGAGGCCGGATTCC
>VSNK01000052.1:4071-22830 GCA_009774255.1 Faecalicatena sp. | reverse complement strand
GGATTAAGATTGTCGTAAGGGGAAGCATGGAAAATGACAACTATACCAATAAGGACGGGGAGAAGGTATACGGCGTGTGTCTGAAGCTGGATTCCATTGAGTTTGCGGAGAGCAAAAAATCCCAGGAATATGTACATCTCTACCACCTGCTGTCCTATCCAAAGAGCGATGACCGCCTGCGGGTAATCCGTGAGGCTGTAAAGAGGGAATGCCTGCCGGAAAGGATGGAAGAGGAATCGCTGGTTCGGCTTGGGGAGATGCTGAGTCAGAAGCCGCTCTCCAAATGGCTGTCAGAGGATATGGGGCATATAAGAAACCTGTCTTACCGGCAGGCGGCGCTCCTTCTGTCCGTCTGGGACCGGGCAGCACATTTTATTCCTGGAATCCAGACCGGGCATCAGGCCGATTTCCTGCTCCATAACATGGAAGCATTAAAGGATCTCCCGGATTTCCAGGCTGTCACGGAGCAGATGCTGGAACTTGACCATACCTGGAAGGAACTGAATGAGATGCTCCAGATCGGGGAAGAATTTTTCCGGAAAAACAGGGAAGGCGTGAAGCAGTTCCTATATGATGGAGGTTCGGAGATCTTTTACGCATTTTTATCCGGAATGGATGAGAACGAATGGGAAAAGGCCCGTCGGCTCTGTGTTGCGGAGATTGCAGGGCGGTTCCGGGAACTGAAATATTATAAGAATGACTTGGAGCGTGAGATTGCCCTGCGCATTTCTGGGGATGTCCAGAAGCACTGGATGGAGAACATGGAAGCCAAAAAGGGCGACTTCCGGCTCTGGGAAGAGGACCGGCTCCTGCCGGTCATGCAGATCGGCGAAGTCCTGGGGCATACCTGCCTCTCGTACCAAAGCGGCATCTATAAAAAATGCCTGCTGTCCTGTTTTGACGCGAACAAGAAAGTGGCTTTTGTTTCTGTCGGAGGTCGGCTTGTATTCCGGGCCATGGTCCGGCTGACCAAAGGGGCGTTTTCACGGGTTCCCGGCGGCGGGCAGAGCCTGCAGTTTGCAGACCTCATACAGGAAGATATGGAAGACGGGGTGAGAAACCGACGGGAGTATCTGACCCTGTTCTTGGAACGGCCGTATTTTAAAGGAATCTCGGATGAGAAAGTACAGGAAGCGGTGAAGCTGACGGTAAGGATGCTTCGGAAAAAGGCGGAACAGCTGGGGGCGGAACTGGTCCTCAGTGACTCCTACAAAGGCTTTGTGTTGGAGGAGATGCAGTTTATCCGGGCGAAATATTATATGTACATTTCCGCTTCCAAGAACGGGAAGCAGTATCTGGACAGCCTGAGAGGCATGGCCGGCGTGCAGAATGAAGGGAGCTACGGGGAAGGGTATTTCCTGCTGCGGGAAGCTTTTGTAAACCCGAAGGCAGGGGAAGTATAAAGGAGGATGCATATGAGTGAAGATCTAGTACATCGAAAAATAAGTTTCTAGCCAAATGACGCAGAATGATTTTTCATATGCAAGGCGGAGGAATGAGGCGTAGCGGTGGCTACGTCGATTGACGACAACGCAGCAGATGGAAAATCAGGCAAGTCATTGGGCTGGTTACTTATTATTCGATGTACTAGATCTGTGCCAGAAAGAGATCCGCCGTCTGAGAGGTGTTGTAAGGTGCAATGAAGCGCAGATGCGGGAAATGGAGGATTATTTGGATAAATTGGAAGAAAGTAAAACACTCGGAGAGGAAGCAGTGCAGACTGTCCATGAGATTTCTGATTTTTGGAGGCAGCTGCAGGAAGATTAAAGAAAGGAGTTTATGATGCCCAAATTTATGAATATAGATTTGCTGGAGAATCTGGAGAAGATCATGAGGGTCAATACCAGAAGTTATCAGTCTGATTTTGAATGGGACAGGAAGACGCTCATGGATGCGGCCGCAAATGCCGATACCGTGCCGTTAAAGGACAGGATTTATCTTTGGATGTCCCGTCCCTGCGGAACTTGGTGTGTGAAGGAAAAGGATGTGTTTTTAGAACCCGCCTGCGCGCATAACATCTGGAGTTATTACGCCGGAGAGACAAGCCAGAGGATTCTGGCCTATGCGGTGGAGGTGATGGGGATCGAAGATAAAAAAGCAGTAGGGAACCTGTATCCGCTGGATTACCGGAAGCATGCAGAATCCGTAAAGAATGCAGCCATTCCGGCAGACCGGATCAGGATGGTTTATGAAAAGGGGGAGCGTTTCGAGAATAGAAAGAAGCCTCTCAGTAAGCAAGATGATGCTGTACTTGGCCGGTACAGATATTCGGAGTATGTGCCAAATGACAGAAGAGCATGGGAAGCTGCGTTATATCAGGAGGAACGAAAGCGGGAAAAGATGCGGTGTGGGAAGAGTGAGGAACATATCAGGAAGCTTGCGGTATAGATTGTTGAAAGAATGAGTAGCAGGGCATGGCAGCCGGAAATGGATGCTGTGCCCTGATGAAAGAACAAGCAATCCGGTATCTTGAAGCGATCGTAGAAAAGTGATATGATGGAATCACAGAGAGGAAGGTATAGGTGATATCATAGAGAGAGCATAGATTGAAATGGAAGCAAGAATCTTTTTTAATGGAATACTCATATAAGTTTGATTCATATCCTGCTGGGTACAGTAATGTGAGGAGGCGATGGATGTGTCCTTGGCGATACAGCAAATGAATGAAGAAGCGGCGCGGAAAGAAAGGATTTCAACACTGTTGAAAAGCATTAAGAATCTTATGGAAAAAATGGAGTGGTCTGCGGAACAGTCTATGGATATATTGAGCGTTTCTGAAAATGATCGAAAGGAACTTTCGCAGATGCTTAAATAAAATGCGGTATAGGCCGGACAGTATCATCAAACAGATACTGTTCGGCTTTCTAATGATGTAAATGCTTCTGGCTTTACGGAGTATAGACAGTATTTGGAACGGAAGAGATAAAGGTACTCGGATAATATGGTTTATGTGGTTGCATTTTGAATATAGGCACCCTATAATAAGAATTACAGTAGAGAAATCAATACATCAGGATTTAGAGGAGTTCAGTGCATGAAGAAGATCGTAGGAATTATTCTGGCAGTAATAGGAATTGTAACGGCAGCAATCAATCTGGTTTTCAAAGTGAATGGGCAAACGTCTGTGGCCAGGTCAGTATCTGTGATTGGTGGTGCAGACGGACCGACTTCCATATTTCTTGCCGGAAAAGTAGGAGACACTTCAGCAGTGATAGGGATGGTTGTGGGTATCCTATTGATTACAGCCGGGATTTTTATGATCGTAAGAAAAAAATAAGCAATTGATATAACAAGTAGGAAAGAAAGCAGGATGATACAAAGACTGTGGTTTGATGCGCTTCCTGCAATATAATAATTGATTTGGAGAGTCATTCAGATGTTTTTTATCATGGGAATTACCCAGGGAAGAAAGGATTTTGGCAGCAATCAGATGGTCGTCTGTGAGCACTGCGGCTCTTACGGCAGATATCAGGTGTTCATGACGTATATGTGCCTGTCATTATTCTTTATCCCCTGTTTGAAATGGAACCGGCAATATTATGTGCAGAGCACATGCTGCAACACGGTTTATTCCCTTGATCCGGAGATTGGGAAACGGATTGCAGGGGGAGAATCTATAGAAATCCTGCCGCAGAACCTGACGCAGGTGCAGGCAGGAGATAAGGGCAGGTTAAAAAGATGCACGGACTGTGGATTTGAAACACAGGAAGAGTTTGAATACTGCCCAAAGTGTGGAAGGAGATTTTGATATGAAGACATTGGTGATTTATTTTTCACAGACAGGAACGACCAAAGCAGCCGCTGAAAGAATTGCGGGGATAAAAAAGGCCGACCTGGCAGAGATCCGACCGGAAAAATCGTATGAGATGTCCTACTGGAAGACGGTATTTACATCCCTGAAAGAGATCTTTACAAAAGCGCGCCCGGAGCTTGCCATGGAGATACCGGATATTCAGCAATATGACCGGATTCTCCTGGGGTGCCCTATCTGGTGCGGAGTTGTGCCCAATGTAGTACTGACGCTGTTAGATTCCTTGGATTTAAGCGGAAAGCATGTGGCTTTGTTTACTACAAGCGGTGCATCAAAGCCAACCAAGCTTGCCGTAAAATTAAAGAAAGCCTATCCGGAGGCCAGATGGCATAAGCCGTTAAATGCGAACGGTGTGACAGAGGAAGAAATCAGAGATTGGATGTAAGGTATGTGCCGCTTCATGGCTACGGCTGGCGCGATACTTACGGCAGATTTTATTGGTCGTGAGTACAATTCTAGAAAGGATTATGATAGCTGCGGGAAGGAATGATGCTATGGCAGAGAAAGATATTACAGAAAAAACTTTGGAAGCTTACAATGATGTATTTGCCGATATCATAAATGTGTTGCTTTTTAATGGCAGGCGATATGTGAAAGAAAATGAACTGGAGGAAGAAAGCCCGAATTCCAGTTATAAAGCAGATGGAAAGATTCATGCGCAGGAACGGGATATCGCAAAATATTGGCGAAAAGGACTTGTGCGGATTGCATTGTATGGATTAGAAAACCAGACGGATATAGACGGAGATATGCCGTTGAGGTTATTTTCCTATGATGGAGCGGCTTACCGTAGTCAGCTCTTGAAGGATAAGGAGATGAAAGAAAAAACGGGAATGGCTGCGCCCAGGTATCCTGTGGTAACACTGGTTTTGTATTTTGGATATCAGAAACACTGGAAAAAACCGAAGTCATTATATGATTGTCTTGATATTCCAGAAGAATTAAAACCATATGTAAACGATTATCGTATGAATCTGTATGAAATTGCATATTTAAGTGATGAACAGGTACAGATGTTCACAAGCGACTTCGGAATTGTAGCAGATTACTTTGTACAGATGAGGAAAAACAAAAACTATATTGCTCCAGAAACAACTATCAAACATGTACATGAATTGTTGCAGTTGATGTCTGTTATGACACAAGATAACCGTTTTGAAGATGTGTATGATCCAGATATGGAAAGGAGGACAACAAAGATGTGTGAAGTTTTAGATCGTATAGAAAACAGAGGAATTCAAAAAGGTGAGGATCTGATTCTTACTTTAATGAGGTATTTACTGTCTAATAATCGGACAGAGGATGCTAAAAGGGCAACGGAAGACACAGCTTATCGGAACAAACTGCTGGCAGAGATTTCTAATAATGAATGATAGATTTGGGATAGGCGGAGCATAGATTGAAATGGAAGCAAGAATCTTTTTTAAATGGAATACCCATATAATTTTGATTCATTTAGAAGGTATTATGGTAAATTTACACCTTTAGTACAGTCTAAAGTGCCAAATGAGCCAAGTGGCACTTTAAATGGCACTTTAGAAGAAAGAATTTTATCGGTGATAAGAAAAAGCCCCCATATAACACAGGCTGTGATAAAATGTTCTGAGCGAAAAGTAAAGAGACTTATGAAAACAATGATTGATAAAGGAATGATTGAGCGTGTAGGGGGACGTAAAATGGGACAATGGATTGAAAAGTAGGCGAAAAAGTTCTATGGAAAGTGGTATATGGTTCTGATCATATCAGATCAGGCGCCTTGGATTATACAATATATAGAATATTGATATTGACTATATCTATATATTGCGTTATTCTATAAGCGGATTAGATTTTTGCGCATGAGTATCTTAAAATGCAGCAGTAAGTGTATTTGTTCCAGAAGATGACTGGAAGATAAATTTAAGGCTTAGCCTGGCAAAAAACAGAAAGACATCAAAAATTCAGGGATGATTTTTGGTGTCTTTTTTTGCGTTTTGGGATTGCTTTGCAAAAGGGAAGGAAAGGAGGAAGGCGCTAATCCAGATAAAGGGAACGAAAAAAATAACGAAGAGGCGGAGACAAGAAAGAGCCGCAGGCTGTACAGAAGAAAGGGGGAGAACTCCTTCTTTTTTTAGGTACTGATATCCGCCGGGATATCAGTACCTGTATATCCATGAAAAGAAAGGAGTACTTATGGTGGACTTATTTGCTGATATCCCGCGGGAGACGGTGGAAAGCACGCAGCAGACGATCCGGGAGAACCTGGATCAGGTCGGGCTTTACGGCGGACATACGCTGCGCAGGCACGCAGACATCCAGCCACTGGCCTTAAAGATGCGGCTGACGAAAGAAGATATCCGCTATGCCACGTCCTATTGGGAAAGGGAAGTGGCAGACGCCGTGGTAAAGGGGATCATGAAGAGCTTCTTCGACCCGGGGATCACCACATGGCTGAGGTATGGCGGAGATGACTGCATTTCACTGGCCGGGCATTTCTCCAGGACCATCGGGTACGGGTTCCGAAAAGGAGAGGAACGACTGGAAGAGAACTTACGGAAAGCCCGCCTGGTGCTTGTAAAGGATGCGGACTGGGGATTTCGGATCCTGACCAGCTACCCCATGTTTGGGAGACGGGAGAAGTTCTGTGGATAAGAAATGGAAGCTGTCTGTTTTGATGGCAGGAAAGTATGACATCGTAAAGGGTGCAAGGATCGGATTCCATCTGGATGCTGAGACGGACCTCTATATCGCATCCTGCGGCCGGAAGGATTTTGGAATCGTAAAATCCATAAACGGCGGGAGCAGGGAAGACCTGCGGATGCTCGGCATAGACTTTGGCGGCATCGTAGTAAGGACGGATCCGGATCAGTACATGGCGGAGGTCGTGGTAAAGGCGCATAAAGAGGCAGCGTAAAAAGGATGACGTGCGCGTTCACAAAATTTATGTTTAGCAGGAGGGAAAAAGAATGCACAGGAACAAAAAGGCAGGAAAACGCAGCAGGAAACTTCTGAAGTGGATCCAAAGGTACGCCGGGTATTGGCAGCTGATCTGTACGCCGGAGTGTGATCTGGACATGACAGTTACAAGGAACATCATCCATTCCCTGGCAGAAAACGGACTGCATGAATTTATCTTCGTATTGCTGACCGTCCACAGGGAGAAGGAATTCCTAAAGAACCTGTCCTCATTTCTGAACCTGGATCTGATGCTGGAAGAGATCCGGCACCAGGATATGGACGAAATTGTCCGGATGCTGGATGAAAACCTGCGGTGAAGCCTCTTCTGTCTGTAAATGCATTCCGGCACGCTGTCGGAGAGACGGCGGATCGGCCATTCACAAAGGTGGTGTACCATGTCAGACTGGAACGAGGACAGCGGCTATCATTGCCTGCTGATCGCGATCTTATGCGGCGTGGATGCGGCAGAGTCCAAACTGCTCTATAAGTATGGGCCGGGGCATCCGCTCTGTAAGAAGATTTTAAAGAAGAAGCTGACGGCAGAAGAAACGGAAGGGATGGGAAAAGAGGCGGCGGGGAATGCCATGTACCGGCTTCGGATGGCCGGATATACGCTGGAAGAGATCTCCAATGCCTTTGGCTGTTACCCATCCACGGCAAAGAGAAGGATTGAAAAAGCGAAGGAACGAAAGGAGAACATGTATGGTAGACCAAAGCAGGATCGCAGCGATCTTTAACGACTTCATGTCACTTTATTTAGGCAGGTCCGGCTCCGGAATCGAGCAGCTTTGTAAGAAGCATGATTACCACCGGATGCTGATGGGGCTCCTCTCTAACCTGGATGAGGCGGCGAAAGTGCCGGTCCCACAGGTGATGAAAGAGTGTTATGAAGTCTATAAGCGGTACCGGAACCTGGAAATGAAGAAGGCGGACTGGGAAGCGATCGTAGAAGAGACAAGGAAACTCTCGGAAAAATGGAAGTCCAATAAATGGTGCAACCGGATCCTGGTGGAACTGATCGGCCTTCTGGAAGAAGACGAGGCCGAGCGCAGACGGATCGCGCACGAAGTAGAGCGGGAGATGAAAGAGATGGAGGCAGCGATGCAGAGGCAGGCAGAAGTTGCGTAAAACGATGGAGGGTCAGAAGGCTCTCCATTTTTTGTTCAAAAGTCAGGAGGATTTAGAAATGTACGAGAAAATCATACATAATACGGAAGAATTAAATGCCATGGCAGTCCACCTCAGGATAGCGCAGAATTTCACTGAACTGAGGCTGTTAGCCGCGGAGCGTCTGGTACCGGAACAGGACGTGGAGGATTTCATCATCGGGAAGCGGTTCCTGCTTGCGGAAATCCCCATGTCAGAAAAGAACTATGCCTCGGCAGCGGAAAAGCTGCGGGAAGAGATGTGGCATTTGAATGACCAGCTCTTTACCGACCTGGTTGCGCAGTACCTGATCGAGAGGGCAAAAGAGGACATCCTGTTCGGCTTCCGGGTGCTGAAAAAACAGAAATCGCTCCAGAAATGCATGGACTACATTATGAAACAGGCATACCAGATGGCGGAAAAGGAGCGGGAAAAGAAGTTTGGGAAAAAGCAGGATCCGAAAGGCCGGACGGGAAACCAGAACCAGTCGTTCGGCTTAGGGATTGCGGAGACGAAGGTTTACCAGTGGGCAGAAGAATATTATGCGCTGGAGGATGAGGTAAAGGAGGCCAAGGAACAGGCGGCGGAAAGGAAAAAACGCCTGAATGCACTGAAACGGAAAGAGGAACGCAGGAAAAATGCGGAATCTCCCAAAAAGGCGGCTTCGGATGCATCAAAGAAAACGAAGGAGCTTGCGGAACAAGCGACAGAGAAGAAGCAGACAGAAGAACAGAAACAAATGGCCGGGAAGAATCAGGCAGCAGAGCAAAAACAAACGGCTGAGCAGAAAGAAATACCGGATACGCTGGCAAAGGAAGAGGAACATGCGGGAGAACCGGAGGCTGACCTGGAAGTCAGGCAGATTACGGTGTTTGATCTCCTGTCCGGATCGGACGCAGATTCAAAAGGAGGCAAAGAATGAGGGCATTTAAAGGATTCCGGCGTGACCTGACCTGCCTGGGATACCGGTTTCGGGAAGACAGGGTGAACCGGACATCGGAAGCAAATTGCTGTCAGAATGGATTCCATTGTGCAGAAAACCCGCTGGACTGCCTTTCCTACTACGGGGACTGGAAAAACTCCGTGTATTATGAGGTGGATGCATCTGGAGACCTGGACGAGGACGGCCGTGACAGCAAGATTTCCTGCACGGAGCTGCGCCTGGTCCGGCGCCTGACGCTGGAGCAACTGCTTTTAGAGGGAGCCGCCTATATGGTCGCCCATCCCACACGCAGGTGGAATGGCAGGGTACACAGGGAGACAGGTATAGCTCATGACGGGTTTGCGGTGGTACGGGGGAAAGACCCAAAGGCTTCCGGAAAAGTGGGGGACATCCTCGTGCTCCTGAAAGAAGAGGCGGAAAGCCCGGAGATCGAGGAGGTCGCGCTGTTTCGGATTGACCGGAAAACCTACCAGCCAAACAGATATTATGGAGTCTATGGAACGTGTTAGGAGGAATGCAGAAATGAAGAAAAAGGAATTACTGGCGCTTACGCCGCCGGAAATGGAGATGCACTTGCGGGAGATCGCAAGAAAGGACGAGCCCCAGAGAGTGAACCAATGGGTTTCCATCAAAAAATACCAATATGGGCGTTACCTGTTGGCAAAGGAGGAGAACGGATACCTGGTCGTTTCCGTATTTTTGGCGGAGCATGTCCGGGCAGAGGCAAAATATCCGGCATACGTGGTGTATTTTGACAGGAAGGCGGATGATTTCATTACCTGGGAGACGGACACGGGAAAGTGGAGGAACTCCATGCTGGACCATCTTGACTGGCCCGAGTACATGTACGATTCCGGTAATTATATAAGCAGTGAGGACGCGGAACTGATCCAAGGATATCTGGGCGTACAGAGCGGAAACTATGAGGATCTGCTTCAGTTCCAACAGGGCGTAAGGACACGGAGCCTGCATGCCCGTGATAAAAAGAAGACCGATGCATGGGATGAAGCTATGAGGCTGGTGCCGGCCCTCCCGAAAGACTGGAAAACCTGGATTTTAAAGCGGGCTGTCAAGGAGCACTATATTTTCTATCAATACCAGAGGGGTGGGGCGGCAGAAGGACACTGTACGCACTGCGGCCACATGGTCAGGATCAGGAACCCGAAGTACAACCAGCATGGTGTCTGCAGCAGATGCGGGCAGAAGATCCGGTTTAAGTCGGTAGACAAATCAGGCTATATCCGGACCCAATTGGAGACGGCATACCTGTTCCAGCGCTGCAGGCCCGGGATTGTTGTTCTGAGACGGTTTGAAGTATGGATGACCATAGAAAAAGGAGGCTTCCAGAATCCGCAGATCCATTATGATGAGGTCAAGCGCTACCTGTATGACGGAAAATTTCAGGAGGAAGTGTATCACTTCGGGGATTTTAAAGGAAGGGGCCTGCGTTGGATCGGCGGCGAGAGTGACTGCAGATGGAACGGCTTCTATTACAACTATTATATTGCGCCAAGGGAAGGAAGTGTATATCCAAGGACGCTCCCTGACCTGGGGCGCAGGGAATTAAGGGAGACCGGGCTGGTGCAGTGGATCAGAAAGAACCCTGTGTTAAACCCGAGGAAATACCTTCATGCGTGGAAACGGATCCCTGTATTGGAACAGATCCTAAAAGCAGGCCTGCCTAAGCTGACAGAAGAACTGGTGGAATACCCGGAAAAGTTATTCTGGCGGGAGTTTTCAGGAGGGCTTGCAAAAAGGCTGGAGATTGATAACGCAAAGCTGAAGAGGCTCCGGGAACTGGACGGAGGCATCCGTTTCCTATGCTGGCTGCAGGAGGAAAAGAAACAGAAGCTCTGCCTGTCGGACGAACTCATCTGCTGGTTTATCGAGAATGATATCCTGCCGGAGGATCTGGATTTCGTGAAAGACCGGATGAGCTATGTGCAGATCCGGAATTATCTGACCCGCCAGCAGGAAGGGCAGGAAGAGGACATCCGCCAGGTGCTTACCACCTGGAAGGATTACCTTTCCATGGCAAGACGCGTGAAGATGAATGTCCGTGATGAGATCGTGTACCGGGCATCCAGGCTCTTCCAGCGGCATAAGGAACTGGTGGAATATATCGCGGAAAACCGGCTGTCCGTAACAGCTATGGAATTGGCGGAAACCTATCCTTATATCAATGACATCCTCCCCATGCTACCGGAGAAATACGGGTTCAGTGATGAAACCTATACGATTCTGACACCGGAAAAGATCGAGGACATTTTAGAGGAGGGGCAGGCACTGCACCATTGCATTGATAAGAAGAAGGAATATTTTGAGCGGATCAATAACCAGGAGAGCTATATCCTGTTCCTGCGAAAGACAGAGCAGCCGAACCAGCCCTATTATACGCTGGAAGTAGAGCCAGGGGGTGTGATCCGCCAGAAACGCACCGAGTATGACCGGCAGAAAAAGGATATTGGCGAGGCTTCGGCATTTTTACGGAAATGGCAGGCTGTTGTTCAGGAGAGGCTGACAAAAGGTGACCGGGATCTGGCAAAAAAGAGCCGGGAAACACGGATCGAGTCCTATACCAGCATGCGGAAGAAAAAGGTCAGGATCAATGGCGGCCTCTTTGCCGGGCAGTACCTGGCGGATGTGCTGGAAGCCGACCTGATGGAGATACCGGATGCCGGTAAGGATGCGGCGTGAACACTCAGCATAAGGGTGTCTGTGAAAATGAAACTCCCCGCAGCAGAACTGCGAGGAATCAGACCCTAAGAGATTAAAAATGATGAGGAGGAGGCCAAAGTGAAAGACAGGAAAGAAAACAGGACGTTTGAACTCCAGGAGACTTGTAATTTCCCGGAAGTATTCCGGCATTGCTCCATAGCCCCGGATTCCCTGAGTCCGTCAGAAATGCCGGATGCCCAGATCGGATATATCCGAGCGTACCATGATGGATATCAGTGGCAGGGCCAGTATTTCCCATGCAGGAATGGCCTGCGGACAAAGGCTTTTGACAGGGAGTCGCAGGATATCTACCTCTGCCTGGTCACGCAGCTGGATACCATGGAAGCACTCAGGGTATTTTGCGGGAACTACCCATCGGCAAAGGTGGGGGAACATGAATACAGCTTCTTTATGAATGGACATGTGGCAGACTATTGGATCCGCTTCATCACAAGAAGGGGGGATTATAACCTGTACTTAAAGGCTTATGCGAAAAGGCTTTAGAGCATAGGTTGATGGAAGATATACAGGGATTGGAAGAACAAGTGGAATGGAATGTTCCGCCTGCTATTTCTTCTTCTGTAAATAAGGGAGATTTCAACAGCCGGTATCTGGGGCAGTGTCCCCAGATTCATGGCAGGAGGAAGACAAGTATGGACGAGATCAACAGGATTGTGGCATTTGCCGTGAAAAAGGACGTGGAACTGTATACGGACATGCCTTCCGGATGGAAAAGGATTGCCGGTGCACTGACCGCGCCGTGCGGAAGCATCTGGATCTGCAACTGGGAATCCCGCTTTTCCGGGAAGAGAAGGAAGGCATTGCTGATCAAGAAAAACTGCATGGAATAAAAATCGGAGGAAATGATTTATGAAGAACAGGAATGAATTTTTTGAGTACGTAAAAGAAAATATCAAGGATTACCTGCCGCCGCATTTGGAAAATGCGCAGTTATCCATTTATGAGTGGGTAAGGGAGAATGACCGGAAGAAGCATGTCCTTACAATCCGTCTCTCAGAAAAAGATACGTTCCCTAATATCTGCCTGGACGGTTTTTACCAGTGCTATCAGGATGGGAAAGAATTGGACGCCTGTGTAGGGGACGTCGCGGATGTGTATATTGCGTATGGCGGTATGGAAGACGCAAAAGAGCCGGGAATCATATGGGATTATGAAAAGGTAAAGGACCGCCTGTTCATCAGGCTTTGCGACCTGCAGTGGAATCAGGACTATCTGAAAGACAAGGTTTATACCGTGCACGGGGATTTTGCGGCAGCTTACTATATCGCCATATATGAGGACAGGGAAAAGATACTCAAAGTGCCAGTAACAGACGTGCTGATAAGAACATGGGGAATTGCAATGGAGCAGTTCCGCAAGGATGCCATCCTTGCGGAACGGTCAAGGCAGCCTGTTTTAACGGACTTAAATGTCCTTTGTTCCGAGATACTGCTTGGCATAGGAAAAGCGGAAAATCTGCTGGCAGAAGGAACGGTATATCATTCGATGGGGATTCCCATGCTGTGCCTGACAAACAGGCGGAAGCAATTCGGGGCATCCCTGATCCTGCACAACGATATCCTGAGACGTGCGGGTGAGGTATTTGGCTCCAATTATTTTGTACTTCCGTCCTCCATCCATGAGACGATCCTTGTCCCGGACATCGACGGCAGTGATGCGCAGGGGCTTTGTCTGATGGTAAAGGAGATCAATGAAGGTAAGGTGGAAGCCTGCGAGCAATTGTCGGACAAGGTGCAGTATTATGACCGTGAAACAGGAGTGTTGGAAAATGCGCTGGACAGGGAATGCAGGCTCCCTTCTTTAGAAGTAGGGAGCGGATCAGAGGAAGAGGATAACCAGGATGGACTCCCAAATGTTTAGGAAAGAGGAGATACCCTGGGAAGCGGATTCTTATTTCCAGCAGCATGACGGCCAGCTTGCCCTGTTCCAGCCGGAATTCATACGGGACGCTGACTGTACGAAAGATACGCCGGTCATCCATGGCCGGCCGGATTCCCCCATCTATGGGACTGGGAAACAGATCCGCCCCAGAGTACCGGGGCGCAGAGATTCGGAGTATATGAAGAATATCCTGCTGGAGGAGCTTCTGCCATTGGAAGAGTATGACCTGGTCATCCTGCTGATTTCCGGCGGGAAGGACAGTATCGCTAGTTATTACAGGCTGTTGGAGCTGGGCGTCCCCAAGCAGAAGATCGAATTCTGGCACCATGATATAGACGGCGGGAATCCATCCAGGCGGATGGACTGGCGCTGTACATCCCATTATATCCATGCGTTTTCCGAAGCAGAGCAGATCCCGCTCCGGGTGTCCTGGAGAAAGAACGGCTTCTTTGGGGAATTATACCGTATCGGAGCCTCCGAGCCGATCGAGTGGCAGGAACCGGGGACGCGCGAGGTCATCCGATGTACGCTGTCAAAGAAATACATAGAATGCCAGAAGCTGAAAGAGAAATCTCCGGCAGATATGGAAAAGCAGTTAGAGCAGTTTGGATATCGCATGAAATTCCCGATGAAAACCGGGGATCTCAGCAGACGGTGGTGCTCCGCCTACTTAAAGATCATGGTGGCGGACACGGTACTGCGGAATCTGCACAGCCTGGAACAATTAGGAAAGCCGGGCAGAAAACCAGGAAAAGATACCCGCCTGCTGATCGTTTCCGGGGAACGCAGAGGGGAATCGGCAGGACGCAGTAAATACAATGAGATGGAGGTCCACAGGACGAATGCGGCGGCAAAGTCACGCCGCATTGTCCACCAGTGGCGACCGGTCATCGATTATTCGGAAAAGGATGTGTGGGAGGTCTTAAAACGGCACAAGGTCAACCCCCATCCCTGCTACCGTGCCGGGTGGAACCGCTGCAGCTGCGCGATGTGCATCTTCTCAACACCTAAACTGTTGGCAGGCATCCGGGAACTGTATCCGGAGGATTATGGGATGCTCCGGCAGGATGAGAAGGTGCTGGGATTTACACTGGACAATGATTGCGACCTGGATACATTTATCGGGAATGCAGGGTCGTGCGTCTATCATGGAGATAAAGAGGCGATCCACAGCCTGGTTACGGGCGAATTTTCTGCGGATTCTGTCTATGTACAGGGAAAATGGAAGTATCCGGCAGGGGCTTTCCATGGTGCGGAAGGCGGGCCCTGCTGATGGATGTAAGGGAGAGGTGAGAATCGTAAGGAGCGGAGGCTCCAAATAATCAGGAAAAACTGTAAAAAGACAGATCAGGAAAAATAAAATAATATTTTACAGGAAATAAGGTTCTGCAGACTTCTTTTCATATAGGAAACGTCATAATCAGACAGGCTGCATATTAGAAAACTGCATCCGGAAAGGAAACGTCAGGAAATAGCGGCATTTCTGCAAGATATAATTTGATTTGGTAGCGCTTGCGGCAAGATATTGCGGAATGCTGCTTCCTGGCAATTCTAAAAGGATGTATCAGCTTAAAAACAATAGGAGAGGAGAACACATGGAGAAAGAGAATTTGATGTCAAAGGTATACAATGCCGAGGAGATCCAGCAATTACTGGGAATTGGAAGGAGTAAAACCTATGATTTTTTAGACGAGGTCAATAAGAAGCAGGCTCCATTCAGAGTGATTAAAATCGGACGCATCTATCGGGTTCCGAAGGATTCTTTTGACAGGTGGATTGACGGGGAAGAATAATCAGGGAGAAAGGAATGGATAAAAAATCAAAGAAATGTCCGCATGCCTTTTTTGAGCGTGGATCATGGTATCATCGGACAAAAACGTTAAAGGAAGATTACAGTGTCGTATATGGGAAAGCAGGAGGTTTTCAGAGTGATGAAGAAGCAGAAAAGGATTATGAAAAACATATCAGGGAATTCAATCAAAATCTGTGTTCCAGGCTATCCACACAGGGAACCGACATATCCTTGAAAGAGTACCTGATTTACTGGTTTCAAAGTATTTTTTCTGAAAGGATCGTAAGCACGACAGAATATTTGTCAGCCTATGTGTTATATACCTTTTTGCTGCCATCCATTGATGAGGATGTAAAGTTAAGGCTAACCAGCGCAGATTATCTGGATGAAGTTTTAAAAAGGGCGTCAGTGTACTGCGAATCAGCAGGAAATAAGAGCAGGGAACTGTTGTATATTGCATTCAAGGATGCGGTTTCAGAACGGGTGATCCATTACAATCCTGTCCATGATACAAAAAAATATCCGCGCAAGAAGCCGAAAATCTGTATCTTGGATAAAGAGCAGCTTAAAATCTTTCTTGCGGCAGCAAAGCAGAGAAACTGGTTTCTGGAGATTATTCTTGCATTATATCTTGGCTTACGGAAAGGGGAGATACGCGGCCTGAAGTTTCGTGATTTCAACACAGAAGAAAGAACGGTTCATATTCAGCGCCAGCTGGCAATGGATATGAAACTGCAGAGCGGCGGCATAGAGGTTGAAAAATATCAGCTGGTAGAGCGTGATCCTAAGACAGGGAAAAGTAACAGGATCCTACGCGTGCCGACCATTGTGATGGTGGAATTAGAAAAAAGAAGGCAACGTATTCAGGCTCAGAAGACTCAAATGGGAGACAGATATCAGGACAGCGATTATGTATGCTGTCAAAAGAATGGACTCCCTCACGGCCCACATTCCCTGAATAAGGAGATCAAGGTGATTTGTGAAAATAATTCCCTGCCGCATATCACAGTGCATGGGCTCAGGCATATGTTTGCCACGATTTTGCTGGAGCGTGATGTAAGCATTGCAAAAATATCAGGGATGCTGGGGCATAGCTCTGTCCATACTACGTTTGAATATTATTTGGAAGTGATGGATGCAGACAAAAAGATTCTGGAATTTATGAATAAAGAATTTACTCCTGATACAGAATAGGAGGCGGAAATATGGATTTATCAGAGATCAATCTTCAGACATATGTATCATACGATATTTCGAATGTCCTGACGATAAAGGGAAAAAATGGTTTCCGCGTTACCCTGGTTTATGAGGACGGAAGCAGGAAAGTAAGGCAGCATGCAGGCTATGGAAAAAAGGCGGAGGCAAATAAGGCCCGGAATCAAGTGATCGGACAGCTTCATACAGGGAACTATATTGTATATCCCAATATTAAGATCGGAGAGTTTTTAGAGTTCTGGCTTGAGCATGTGATGCGGCCGGAACCCTCATTTACGGCAAACAGCTACCATACATATAGAAACTGTATTAGAAATCATATCACGCCGCAGCTTGGCAATCTAAAGCTGGTTACGTTAAACCAGGGGCATTTGCACAAGCTGTACAGGAACCTGGCGGAAAAATATATATCAATCCCAAAACTGGCGAAGACCATCCTGAATACATCCATGCAGTATGCGCTAAAAAAACATCTGATCGCCGCGAATCCCTGCAAAGATGTCCATCTGCCTAAAAATGTATCTAAAACTTCATTTCATACGATTGAGGTGGAGGAGACGGAGACATATACATTAGAACAGGTAAAAAAGCTGATGGATGCTTCAAAGGGATCAAAGATCCATATGCAGATCATGTTTGCATTATTGATGGGGCTCAGGAGGAGCGAGATTCATGGGGTGAAATATTCCGATATTGATTTTGCCCATCGTAAGCTGAAAATACAGCGGCAGTTAGGGGAAGACCTGCATGCGGATCCAGAGACGATCCCTGTTAACATGAAATCAAAACAGGAAATAAGGACAAAGACGTATTCGAGTACCCGTGAATTGGATATCCCTGATTATGTATTTCAGGAAATTTTAGAAGAAAGGAAGCGGTATGAAAGAAACCGGAGCCGCAGGCAAAGCGGGAAATGGGTATTTCAGGATTTAGGCTATGTATGCTGTTCCAGTTATGGCCGTCCCAGAAGCAAGGGTTACTATTACGTTCATTATAAGAAACTGATCGAAAAAGCAGGATTGCCCTATATTCCTTTCCACAATCTCCGACATACATATGCCACGCTCCTGATGAAAAATAATATCAATCAAAAAGCGGTCGCAGTGGCTATGGGGCATGCAAAATCCATTATAACGGTAGACACTTATACAGATATGCAGGCGATCATCGAAGACTGCGATGTGGAAATCCAGGAAGTGATCAGGGAAATCCATCCATATGACAGTATGGATACAAAAATGCTGAAAGAAATGTTCCAGGAAGAGATTAGCATTCCCAGGGAACCGCAAAGCGCAGAAGAAGACAGCAGCGGGTCAAAATGTTATGATTATTCAGATGTGAAAGAAATGGATGATATCCATGAATGGTATTTGGAAGAGGGGCAGTGAATCTGCCGTTACAGTTTATTCCTGGGCCGTGCACCATGCTGCACGGTCACAGGCAAGTATGTACTGGGCTGAAATCCGGCCTCTTGCCGTAAGGCAACTTTAAATAGGCCGGAGAAAAGTATTGTAAATACCGGTGTTAGAAGATATAATATTTTATAGATAAAGGCGGTGAGCAAATGAAAGAAGAAATGATACAGGATAGCAAGATAGTAGAGCAGATTGTTGATGATATGGATTTGTTTGACGACGACCTGATGTCCATGGTTTTTGACCGTAATATCCCAGCCACGGAGCTTCTGTTAAAGATTATCCTGAAACAGGGAGATATCACGGTAATAAGTGTTGTCTCTCAGCGGGGATTTCAGAATCCTGTTGTAGGCGGCCGTGATATCCGTTTGGATATTTTAGCCAAAGACAGCACAGGAAGATATTACAATATTGAAGTTCAGAAGAAGCCGGAAGGGGCGCATGTGCGCCGCGCCAGATTTAACAGCAGCATGATGGACGTCCGGATGCTGAAAGCAGGGCAGGAGTTTTCAGAACTAAGGGATTCGTATATGGTCTTTATCACACAGACGGATATATTTGGCCATGGGCTGCCTGTTTATACGGTAAATCGCCACTTTGAGGAAATTGAGGATTCATTTAATGATGGTTCCCATATCGTATACGTAAATGGCAGCTATCAGGGAGAAGATGCAATCGGCAAACTGATGCATGACTTCGGATGTAAAGAATCAAAAGATATTTATTATCCTGAATTGGCAGAAAGTGTGAAGCATTTTAAAGAAGAAGGAGGTAGAAAAATCATGTGTGAAGCTGTTGAAAAATATGCGCAAAGCTATGCAGAAAAGTATGCGCAAAGCTATGCAGAAAAGTATGCGCAAAGCTATGCAGAAAAGTATGC
>VSNK01000052.1:0-3971 GCA_009774255.1 Faecalicatena sp. | reverse complement strand
TATGCGCAAAGCTATGCAGAAAAGTATGCGCAAAGCTATGCAGAAAAGTATGCGCAAAGCTATGCAGAAAAGTATGCAGAAACAAAAAGAATAGACGCCTTGTATGAGGTGGTGAAGAACCTGATGGAGACTATGAAGTTAAATGCAGAGCAGGCTATGTCGGCTATAAAGATATCTGAAAATGATAAGGAAGTCTTACTGAAAAGATTGTAAAACAAATCATTGTAAGATAAAAAGGAATTTTTGAAAAATGGGTGTTGGAATCCGCAGGATAGGTATAAAATCTATTCTGCGGATTTTTTTGCATATTTGATCGGAAAAAGTTTTTCATTTTCCCTCTTGTATTTATAGTTGTCTTTTGGTACAATTGGAAAAGAACAAATGTTCTAAAGAAAAAATCAATATTCAGGCTTTCCATACAGGCTTCTCTGTGCTATTCGTTGCTATGGAATATTGGACAGGATTTGACAGTACCGCCTGGTCAGGAAAATCAGTTTTAGTGACTTTATTCGTGTAATTGCTGTATTGGCCGGAAAAAGAATACCCTGAGACGTGAATTTTAATGAAAATCAGGGAAATTTTCGGGCTGATAGTGAACATAGTAAGGAGGTTCGGACATGAAAAATGAGCAGAATATATTCAAACTGCATGCCCCATACCAGCCTACGGGAGACCAGCCCCAGGCGATAGAAGCATTGGTCAAAGGCTTCAGGGAAGGCAACCAATTCCAGACTTTACTAGGGGTTACGGGGTCTGGGAAGACTTTTACGATGGCCAATGTGATACAGCAATTGAACAAGCCGACTCTGATTATAGCACACAATAAGACGCTGGCCGCGCAGCTCTATGGAGAGTTTAAAGAGTATTTTCCGAATAATGCCGTTGAGTATTTTGTGTCCTAATTTGGGGACAGGGTGAAAACCGCATTATTTAGTGTTATTTGGTGCTGATTGTACCGTATTTTGTGGACAAGATGGGGGATTATGGACGAAATAACACTAGGCGGACGGGTGGAGTTTGTGACCTGGATTCGTGTAATGGACTATATAACACCGTATGGATAAGAGCTATTATTTTTATGGAAGAATATGTTATAATTTGAAGAGGTGGGTATCTATGCAGGAGCATGAGATTATATTATATCAGTTAGAGGATACAAATGTTTATGTGAATGTCATTTTTAAAGAAGAGACATTTTGGATGACGCAAAGAGCAATGGCAGAATTATTTGATTGCACAGCAGATAATATTTCATTGCATTTGAAAAATATTTATAAAGAAGAAGAGTTGGATGCAGAGGCAACTGCCGAGTTTTTCTCGGTAGTTCAAAATGAAGGCGGAAGAAATGTTAGCCGAAAAGTAAAATGCTTTAATTTAGATGCGATTATTGCTGTAGGATATCGTGTAAATTCAAAAAAGGCCACCAGGTTTCGACAGTGGGCAACGAAAACATTAAAAGAGTATATTATTAAGGGTTTTGTGTTAAATGATGATATGTTAAAAAATGGCAAACCCTTTGGCAAAGATTATTTTGATGAATTATTAGAGCGCATCCGGGAAATCAGGGCGAGTGAGCGTAGAGCCTATCAGAAAATCACGGATATATTTGAACAATGCAGCTATGATTATGATAAAAATAGTGAAATTACAAAGAATTTTTATGCCTTTGTTCAGAATAAACTTCATTTTGCAGTTACTGGAAAGACAGCGGCTGAATTAATATATGAGCGTGCGGATTCAGAAAAGCCAGCTATGGGGTTGACAACCTGGAAGGATGCACCAGACGGCAAAGTGCTAAAGCGGGATATAGGTATTGCCAAAAATTATTTAAATGAAAAGGAATTGTCTCGTTTAAACAGACTGGTAACCATGTTCATTGATTATGCTGAACTGATGGCAGAAGATGAGATCTTGATGAGTATGCAGGATTGGGTGGAACAGACAAATCAGTTTCTGGTAAATAATCGACGGGAAGTGTTGGATGGAAAAGGGAAAATATCACATGAAACCGCTATGAAAAAAGCGGAAAAGGAATATGAGGCATTTCGGGTAAAACAGGATAAAGAGTATATTTCGGAGTTTGATCGGGAAATAGAAAAATATCTTAAAGGGGATTGCTAAAGATTCTGGTTAATAACTTGATAAATATTTGATTTTTTAATCATATTGAGATAGGAGGAATAGCTCATGAAAATGAATTTTAAAGGTTTAGTAAGTTTACATACATTACCAAAAACTACACCTTTACTACCTTTATATGAGGCTGTTATAAATTCTATTCAAAGTATAGAGGATGCACATATTACAAATGGGAAAATAGAAATTGTAATTGAACGTGAGAAGCAAATGAATCTTTTTGAACAATGGGAAACGGATGTGGAGAATATTGTTATTATTGATAATGGGATAGGATTTAATGATGATAACTATAATTCTTTTGATACATACGCCAGTGAGTTTAAAATTCAAAAGGGTTGTAAAGGCGTGGGAAGGATGATGTGGTTAAAAGCATTTTGCGAAGTTAGTGTAGAAAGTGTTTTTGATGAAATGGATAAGAAAAAGCGCAGAAAATTTTTGTTTGATACAAATAATGCAGTGCATGACATGAGTATGACGGAAGTGGATGCTGATGTTCCAAGAGTTACACAAATACGGCTTATGGGATTACGAGGACAGTATAAAGGGAATTGCCCTAAAAAGATAGATACAATTGCTAGAAATATCTTAAATCATTGTTTTACCTATTATGTACTAGGGAAAGCACCTAAAATAATTGTGCATGATGAGTTTGACACAGTAGATGTTGATGAACTATATAGAGAAAACATAGGAGATAATACGAAGATTGTGGATGTGGACATTAAAGGAATTCCATTTAAAATTGTCCATTCTAAAAATTACATGAAAACTAAAGAAAAACATACGGTGAATTTATGTGCAAATCATTGGGTAGTTCAACCCATCTCTTTGTCGAAAATATTTGGCAATGTGAATACAAAGTTGGAAGATGATAAAGGTGAATTTACTTATAGCGGATATGTAATGTCAGAATTGTTGGATGATCATGTAAATAGAGAACGGACAAAAATTGAATTGCCAGAACAGCCTAATTTAGTGGAACCGATAGGAAGTAATGAAATAGTTGAATGTATGGAATCTATGGTTTTGGATTATTTAAAGAAAGATATTACTGAAAGCAATAAAAAGAAAGCTGAAATAGTTAAAGATTATGTTTATAACAAAAATCCTAAGTATAGACTATTGTTAAAGAATAGACCAGAATTATTAGATGAAATACCGTGGATAACAGATGAAGAAAAACTTGAAATGGAACTATTCAAACAGGAACAGAAATTCAAATTGGAATTAAAACGAGAAGGAAAAGAACTTGAGCAAGAGTTAAAAGAGGGGGTTAGAGATTATCAGAGCTATATACAAAAGCGCAATACCTATGCAGAAAAAGTATCTGATATGGGAAAGAGCAATCTGGCTGAGTATGTAATGCATAGGAAAGCAATTTTAGATATTTTGGCTCAGAATATAAAGTATAAAGATCAGGAGCAGCAAAAATATACTTATGAAAAAAATATTCATCAACTGATATTTCCAATGACAAAAACATCGGATGATATAGATTATTTGCAACATAACTTATGGATTATAGATGAAAAACTGGCGTATCATCATTATTTGGCATCTGATATGAAATTAAAAAGTATGAGCGAAATTGATAATGATAGCGGAAAAGAACCAGACATAGTAATTTTTGATTCTCCTTTTGCTTTTACTGATGAACAGGATCAGCCATATAGAAATATAACAATAATAGAATTTAAACGACCAGGCAGGGAGCATTACACTGATGCAGAAAATCCAGTAAGGCAAGTAAAGGAATATATGCATGATATTGTTGAAGGAAAAGAAAAAACCAAAGATGGAGAATTATTAAGCGGCACAGAAAATATTCGTTT
>VSNK01000515.1 GCA_009774255.1 Faecalicatena sp. | reverse complement strand
CCCATTTAAGTGGACATATGCTGGGATACCATTAGCAATTTAATCACTGATATTTAAGCAATGCTGTACTAGTATAACCCACGATAATTACCGCTACCTTACACGCAGGATAAATTTTCATGTGCAAGGAAGCTGAATGAAGCGATGCTGGCAGCTGTTGTCACAAGGAGGGACCCGCTTGCGGGAGGATTCCTTATGACCTAATCGTCGATTGAAGCTGACGCGGCAGATGGAAATTTATCCTGCACGAAACATAGAGGTAATTTATTGGATTATACCAGATCTACAAGTTAATGAAACAGAGTGGTTACAATCCACGGCCAGATGTCTTGCAAAAAGATGCAAGGCACCATGAATCATAACAGAGAGGGAACTATGGGAACTTTGACTGGAAAAAGGATGCTTGCCTTCGGTGACAGCATCATAGACGGACATCTGTACAAAAAAGCAGGATTTCTGGAGTTTGTGGCAGAACAGGAAGGAATGGAGCTCAGGAAATATGCGAATAACGGAGCCTGTATCATGCCGGGAACCCCGGCGGAATAGAGGATGTGAGGATCTGGAATTGCGACCTCAGGAACTCGGCCTATGGAATTGAGATAAAAGGTACGAAAAAACGTGGCGGGTATGTAAGAGATATCTGCGTGTCCCGCTGTGTTGTCCCGCGTATTCTGGTTCATTCGGTTGCATATAACGACGATGGCATCGCGGCAGAAAAACCGCCGGTATTTGAAAACTTATGTTTTTCGGATATAGAAATCACCGGGGAGTGTCTGAACGAAGAGACGGAATGCATGGAACCCTGTGAACAGGCGGTGCTCTGTGGATTTGAGGAAGAAGGATACGCTCTGAAGGATGTGGTATTTCGGAAGATCCGATCCGGGGACAAAACGCCGGGAATCCGCAAGATACGTATGAAATATGTGGAAACTGCGGTATTTGAATGATTTTGATCCTATATCGGAAACAGAACAGCAGATGGTTGTCCGATCTGCTGTTCTGCCGCTCTATCTCGTCATTTTATTTGTGTGAGTGCACCTGGTCAGGGCGTGTTCTGTAACATTTTATTTCTTACCTTTCTGGAAGATCATTGCCTGGAACGCCGCCGTTTCATCTCCGTTTTTGCAGAAAAACTGCATATATGTCCCCTTCACCTGGCAAAGACCCGATTCTTCCAGGGCGCGGACCAGGCCGGCATGGGAGCTCTCATCCTCACAGCGCTCTACACTGATCAGATATCCCAAGGGCTTCACAAATGCTGCAAGCTCTTTTGCGTACCCCTCATACCGTTTTGCCTGTTCGTCAATCGACTGCCCTGCCGACAGCGCAGCCATCCTCTGCTTTTCTGCCAGCGGCTTCCACTTCACATTCTCGTGTACCGTACGGCAGGAAAACAAGGTGTCAAACTTCTTTTGCCCCGGCACCTGCGGGCTGGTAAAATGCACATTCCCTACCTGTAGTCTCCCGGCCAGTTCTTCCGCCGTAGAAACCGCATTCTGTGACAAATCCAGCCCCGTCACGGAAGAATCGGGATGAAGGCGTGCAAGAAAACAGGTCAGGATTCCATTTCCGCAGCCCATATCGAGAATATCCCCCTCCCAGAAAGACTCATATCGAAGCAGATATTCCATAACTCTCCGGAAAAACACCCGGTCATAAAAGGATGCTGACAAAAGGCTCATCTGCAGGCTCTGGTTCAGATAATCCACAAGCTCCTCCTGGCGGCGGAGATATGGCGTATCCTTGCTTCCGTAGATCAGCCGCTCTTCTGACCGGTCATACAATTTTGTCAGCCGCTCAATGTGCGCTTTCCCCTCCTCCTGCCCAAAAGCTTCGAGCAATGCGGTGTCCAGCTCATGGATCCTGCGGATGCCGGCCTGGGAGAGATACTCTTTTATTCTTGAATCTGACATATAGTCTCCTCCATTTTTCTAGTACATCATTGCATTAATCTTGAAGTAATAGTGCTCGATATTCGTGTCAGCTGTGCGTCTGCTAACCGACGG
>VSNK01000514.1 GCA_009774255.1 Faecalicatena sp. | reverse complement strand
AAAGGTATCATTTGCCCCTACAAAAAACAGCACCTTCAGATTGTTCAGCCGGGTTCTTTCCACATCCCCGACAACCCCCTGATCCAGGCTCGGCGGAATCACCCCCACCTTGGCCTCTTCCAGCCCCGCGTCCAGCAATTCCCGGTATTCCTGCAGGGACACCGGTTCCTCCCCCAGCAGCTCCACAAATTTGTCAAACAGTTCAATCACGATACGGTAGACCTGTGAATATTCTTTTGCCAAGGCCAGCTCGCCCTCTCTCTGGAACTGCAGCTCCAGCTTCCGGGTCTGCTCCTGAAGCTTCTCCTGCATAAAAAATTCATAGATCGCCAGCGTGATATCTCTCACTGTCTTTTTTCGTTTCCGCAAAATAAAAAGGAGTCCGTCCAGTTTTTCTACGAACCGGACCCGGAAGCCATTGAGAAGCTGCAGTTCTTCCTCCCCGCACGCCCGCGTGGTACGGCTCCACGGCTCCTGCCACTTTTTGTAGCCTTTTAAGCCCAGCGCAATGACATAATTTTCCATTCGGTCCGTCTCTTCCTTTGTAAATCCGGACATTCCGGTGCGAAGAAACCGAAATACGCTTTCATAGGTAAAATTCTCGTCCGCCATGGCAAGAAGGCTTCTTACATATTCTACAAATGCATTCAGAAGGATGCTTTTCTTGTGATCCATGAATACCGGGATGCCGAAGGTATCAAAAGCCTTTTCCAGGTGCGCCGCACAGGCATTCATGTCACTGGCGATCACTGCCATGTCCCGGTAGCGATACCCCTCTTCCCGGACAAGGCGCCGGATCTGAGCCGCCACATATTCCGCTTCCTCCTTCGGATTACGCACCGCATGAATGGAAATCACGTCGGAAGCCTGATCTTGTACCTCTCCTGTCGGTTCCGTATCCGATCCCCTCTCACCAGTCTCCTGCCTCAATTCCGTATCCGATCCCTTCTTACCAGTCTCCTGCCTCGATTCCGTATCCGTTGCTTTTTTTCCTGTATATCGAAACAGCTTCGATTCCAGAATACCCAATTCCGGATTATCCTGGAACCGCCGCACCGGTTTCCCATATAAATATACCGGCTCATCCACTGGAGTATGCTGTTCTCGGGCAATTTTCACAAGCGCCGTCACCATCTGCTTGCTGATGGCAAACAACTGATAAGGATGCAGGTATGTAAACGGATCCTCCCTCTCATCCATGACCACTGTCACCACCACCTTTTTGCACACCTTCATCAGTTCTCCCAGCAGTTTGTTCTGTACCGGGGTAAATCCGGTAAATCCATCCAGCACCACGACGCTGTTTTTCAAAATAGCGGATTCCGGAACCAGACTGCTCAGCACATCCAGCAGCTCCTCCTTTGTGATATATTGATCTGCCAGATAGTTTTCAAATCCTTCGTATACCGTCCGGATATCCGACAACTTATAATGGAGGTAGCTTTCCGGCTCCAGCGTATCCAAAAATGCATCCAGTTCCTCGACTCCGATCCCATACTGGGTAAATTCGGAGATCACGGACTTCACTTCGCTGATGTACCCCTGCTTTTTGAGATTCCCCTTTAATATTTTCAGTTCTTTCTCAAACTTCCCCGCAATCTTGCGCAATATCAGATTTTTTCCCTCGTCATCCAGCACCCTCTGGTCTTCTCTTCCCAGTTCCTCAAAGATACGGTGGGAAAGCCGTACAAAGCTCAGCACATCGATATTCATAATCCCATGCCGCGGGTGCGCCATACACAGGTCTTTTTGTGTCTGCATGGTAAATTGTTCCGGCACCAGCACCAGATAGTCCGTCCGTGGATGCTCCATGGATTCTTTTACGATCTGTTCATATAAATAATGTGATTTTCCTGCCCCTGAATTTCCAAAAATAAACTGTAATGACATGATTCCTTCCCTCCGGTTTTCCCGCTTTTTTACGCAAAACCTTCCTGCACTTTAAAGAAAGCATCCGCCATCGGCAGATGCTTTTTCTAACTGCGTTTCTATATTTTTAATCACTTGTAACT
>VSNK01000513.1 GCA_009774255.1 Faecalicatena sp. | reverse complement strand
GATATGTATTCAACGATGAAAGAAAGTTTAGACAAATTCCCGGAAATGGTGAACTCGCTCGGAGAGGCCACAGTATCTGCTGCAGAGGCGTTTGAGAGCGTTGATGAGCAGTTGCAGGGAGGGTTTAATTCAGCAGTATAGTGAGTGTGTCAGATTGAACAGGAACGAGCTGTCGCTTCACGAATTTCTATCCATGGAGTGACAGCTATTCTTTTTTTAGTTGAAGCACACCACATTTGATTAAAAAAAGAACCTACGAGATGCTGGTCATCTTGATCAATATGGCATACTTTGCCGTACACCATTTCCTGTTGATTGCGTCCTCCAAAGCCTTAATAACAAGTTGCTTGGTCATACGGCTGTCTATGGAGACCCCATTTTTTAGTTCTGTCCATTGATCCACTTCAATAGGCTCTTTATCTAAATTGTAGATACTAGAATACTGCATAGCTAATAATAGAGATGAGCAAAACGCACTAATTCAATAGCGGGGTTTGGCAGTTAGCCTTTGTGTATTCTGAATATAGGTTTTTGAGTGCATAGCAAAGCTAACGTAAGTCCAAAACCTACGTAGATTAGAGCTTATGTAATTGAAATGCATCACGCAGTCCGTTTGACAGATTTTAGCTTTCGATAAGACTGTCCGGATTGTGAAGCAGTAGCGGCTACAGCAACTGCCAGAAGGCTGATGTGTGCAAGCGTGTTCAGGTTTGTGACAGAAGATTTGTTTCTTACCCACATCCGTTCCTGTCCTGTATTTTTGAAACGGGAATTATAACGTTCACACTCTGTACGGAGGGAATAGTTGTTTTTGAAATATTTGCTGTTTCTATCGATGGAGAGTCTCAGATCATCTTCATCCGGAATGGTGGTATATTTTGTACAGCCTCTGTGTTTCTTGCCATTATAAAAGTTTTTATGATGGCATGGGCAGTCCGCATTTTTAGAGTTTTTCAAGGGACAGCAGAATTTTTGGCGGGTTCTGTCCCTGTCAGAAAATTTTCCGTCCTTCCACATGGCAAGACCGGCTTCACAGACAGGGTTTCCCTGGGGAAGAAGTTTGGGATTTTTCGTATTACGTTTGTTTAATGGTATGATGCATTCCCCGTCATAGAGTTCTTTGACCCGGTTGTAAATCTTTTTTACATCATATCCTTTGTCGGCAAGAAAGGTACACTCCGTAACAGGAAAGAAAGCATGAGTGCCAGCAAGGATATCAAGAGCGACTGTGGAATCTGCCACTTCAGCAGTAGTGGTCATTTCATAAATAGGGAGACCGGAAATGCAGTCTACGAGGACATGGTTTTTGTAGCCCCAGTAGAACTCATATTTCTTTTCGTTAGTCTGGTTGGAAGCTGTGTGTACACCGAGTTTACAGTCCTTATCTGCTTTGGGCTGGTTGTCAGGCTGAAATTTGTTAGAAAGAAAAGACTTGGGATTGTTCTGAGATGTATTAGCAGAAACAGGGGTGGAATCCAGACCTATGAAGGAGGTATCTATGATGCCATCTGCAGCAAGGGAAAGAACCTGTGACTGCATAATGGAGGAAAGAATGGAATGGTCAAAATTTTTCAGGAAGCGGTCAAAAGTCCAGTATGAAGGAAGCGGCAGGGAAATATCAAAGCCGCAGTAATGGGCAATGAGAAGATTGTTATTGAGATAATCGACAAGCTCAGTGATCATGGGGAAGCCTTCACATTTCATGACAATGAAGGCACAGATCATGGCATGGTTGGAAAAACCTTTTCGCCCGGTTTTGGGGAATTCCGGTACAAAGGATAAATCAAGATTCAGAAAAAGCGAATCGTAAAACTTTGCAACTGGTTGTGAAGTAAAAAGACGGATGTCTTTCAAAATTTCTTGACGGTAGATAATAATCAGCTCCTTCCGGTGAATTGATTTTGACAACTTAATTATACCATGTGGAGCTGGTTGTTACTATAGATACAGAACCAAAGGTTCTGGGAGTGATATAAGAGGTTGCCATGCCTCGCAAACCTGCATAAATACTGAATGTGTAGAGTTTTGCTCATGGCTA
>VSNK01000512.1 GCA_009774255.1 Faecalicatena sp. | reverse complement strand
CTTTTAGCAGTAGAGATAGGCGTAACGCAGCAAATGCTCAGTAAATATGAAAAGGATATTACCATCATAAAAGTAGATGTCTTAAAAAGAATAGCAGAATATTTTAATGTAACAACAGATTACCTGCTTGGGATGTCTGATATGAAGCGGGACCTGTCCGGGCAGATCAAGATGAATGAAACCCTGGATGAGTATTACGACCTGATAGAAGTGTACAGAAGAATGGACGGGTATGACAGGGAAATGGTATGGTCGATCATGCAGGCTGTTGGGAAAACTGCGGAGAAAAGAAATCGGGGTGCGGGAAATGATAAAAGTAGCGGTCTGTGATGACGATATTGCGACAACCGGAAGGATAGAGGATATGCTGTGCCGCATAGCAAAGAGAAACTTTATTCCAATCGAAACAGAAGTGTTCTGGGAAGGAGAGCATCTGTCGGAGGCGGTAGAGAGCAGGAACAACTTTGACGTTATCTTCCTGGATATCGAGATGGGGCAGGCTGATGGGATCACAGTGGCACGGAAAATCCGGGAGACAGATAAAAATGTCCTGATCATTTACGTCACGAGCCATGAAAGCTATATGCAGGAGTCATTTTCTGTAAGACCATTCCGTTTTCTGGTAAAACCCGTAGAAGAAAAACAGATGGAGGGATGTCTGGAGGCGGCATATGAAGAAATCAGCAGCGCTGACAGTTATTTCCGGTACAGCTACCAGAGGCTGAACTGCAAAATACCGGTGAGGGATATCCTCTATTTTGAAAGCAAGAGAAGAAAAGTGTACATAGTTACAGAAAAAGAGACTTTTGAATTTTACGGAAAACTGAATGAGATTGAGGAAAGCCTGAGAGCCAGCAAGGGCATTTTCCTCCGGATACACCAGTCTTTCCTGATAAACTATAAACACATAAAAGGACTGGCATACGATTTTGTCGTAATGGATAATGAGAAAAGACTCTCAATCAGTGAAGACCGCCGGAAACTGATCGGTGAGCAATACTGTGCGATGGAGGATACGTTTTATGTCGGCATGTAAGTGGATGGCAGATCTGCTGCTGGCGATGTTTACGGTATACCTCTTTTTCCTTTATTTTGGGATGTTTTTTGAGAGGAGAAAAAAGGATATCCGTGTATTGCTGGGAATTATCGTGCTTATACTCTGGCAGATAGGTATCCCGGAGGTTATCAATGAACTTCCGAAAGCATGGAACATAGGGACAACAGTGGGGCTTGCCCTGTTCGTTGTGGCAAATGTGTTTGAAGGAAAGGCATGGATGAAAGGTTTTTTTGCAGTTACATTTGCCGCTATCTGGATGCTGGCGGAAATGCTGATTGGCAGTGTGCTGATAATCTATGGGGAAAGTATTGTGGAACGGCAGCTTTTTGGTGCTTTTGCTTCAAGGCTCCTGTTCTTCCTGATCATCCAGGCTTTAAGGAAAGTGTTTACAAATGAAAAGGTTACGGGTCTGCCGACGAGGTACAGCATCCTGATCATATTTATCCCGACAGGGAGCATATATATCATGAACGCAGTGTTTGTACTGGCTTACAGGACTGACTGGGAATATGCTGAGGGGTATTCCCTTGTTTCCGGTCTGATACTGCTGTTTATCAATGTGCTGATTTTTTATATTTATATACGGCTGGCAGATGATTTACGGATACGGCGGATGAATCTGGTGTATGAACAGCAGCTAGACCTTTGTGCGAGGCACCAGGAAGAGAGGGAACTGTCCGTGCTGCAGATGAGGGATGTGCGGCATGGTATGAGAAACCATCTCCTGTCGATCCTTGCATATGCAGAGAGAGGGGAGAGGGAGATGCTTATCCGGTTTGTAACCGATATAATAGAGGATGGCAGGCTGAGACCGTCCGAAGAGATCAATACCGGGAATATCGTGACAGATTCCCTGGTAGGATACTGGAAGAAAAAAGCAGAAGATGTGGGGATAGAATTTCTGACGGATCTCAGCATCCCGATGGAGATGCCGTTCCGGGGAGCGGATATAAGCCTGATCATGGGAAACCTGTTGGAAAATGCAGTGGAAGG
>VSNK01000511.1 GCA_009774255.1 Faecalicatena sp. | reverse complement strand
CCCGGCGCTTTGGAAAATCAATGGCTCTGAACATGCTGGCCGCTTACTATAGCTGCGGCTGTGATTCGAGAGCGCTGTTTTCAGGACGGAATATAAAAAAGGATCAGACATTTGAGGAGCACCTGAACCGGTATGATGTCATCTTTTTGAATATGCAGCATTTTCTGTTCCGGGCCGGGGAAGGAAGCATGACAGATTATCTGGAAAAAGCAGTGATCGAGGAGCTTTATGAAGTATACGGGGAATTCTTTACGGACCGGGAGACAATTCTGGCTGCGGTTTTAGAGAAAATCTATGCAAGAACAGGAAAAAAGTTTCTGTTCCTGATCGATGAGTGGGATTGTGTGATGCGCGAACGGCAGGAGGCGGAAGACGTTCAGAAGCATTATCTGGATTTTCTGCAGAATCTTCTAAAGGACCAGCCTTATGTCGCCCTTGCCTATATGACGGGGATCCTTCCTGTAAAAAAATACGGTCTGCATTCCGCATTGAATATGTTCTGGGAATACTCCATGACGGATCAGGGCTTTTTTGAGGAGTATACCGGCTTTACGGAGGAAGAGGTACAGGTGCTGTGTGAGCAGTATGGCATGGACTTTGCAGAGGCCGGCAGCTGGTATGACGGATACCAGTTTACAAAATTCCGGCATATCTACAACCCAAAATCCGTGGTGGAGGCAATGCTGCGCCGGAAATTTTCAAATTACTGGACATCCACGGAGACCTACGATGCCCTGAAGATCTATATGGACATGGATTTTGACGGGCTTCGCGCGGATATCGTACGGATGCTCGGCGGGGAGCACATCAGGGTCGGCACGCGCAGCTTTCAGAATGATATGCGCAGCTTCCGGACCAAGGACGACGTGCTGACCCTGCTGATCCATCTTGGATACCTTGCATATGACTCTGCAAGGGAAGAAGCATTTATCCCGAACAGAGAGATCATCCGGGAATTTGAAAACGCCATGGGAGCAGGCGGCTGGGCGGATGTCATGGATGTCCTAAAGGCATCGGAAAAGCTTTTGGAGGATACCCTGCGCTGTGATGAGGAAAAGGTTGCCAGGGGACTTGACAAGGCGCATATGGAGGTGGCCTCCATCCTGACCTATAACGATGAAAATTCCCTGGGCTGTGCCATTAGCCTGGCATATTACAGTGCGAGAAAGGATTACAGGATGATCCGGGAGCTTCCGGCAGGCCGCGGTTTTGCGGATGTCGTATTTCTGCCCCGTCCCTTCTGCAGCAAGCCGGCGCTTTTGATCGAGCTGAAATACGACAAGTCGGCTGATTCCGCCATACGGCAGATCAAGGACAGGCAATACCCGCATGCGCTTGAGGGGTATTCGGGGGAGATCCTGCTGGTAGGCATAAATTACGAGAAAGGCAGTAAGAAGAAACCTCACAGCTGCGTGATCGAGAAATATGTGTGCTGATGCGGCGCAAGGGAAGATGGAAATACATGAGGGGGCAGTTCTTCTTTGAAGCGGCGTGTGATATAGGAGCGGCTCTTCAGCGCCCGGTCATACTGCTGCTGTCATGCCCAAGGTAGTATCCCATCCTCTGACTGAAGCCGAAGAGCATGTTTCCCTCGGTTATCTCATAAAATTCGTATACTGGTACTTATAAAAAAATAATTCACGAAACTGCCGCGGAGAAAAACCGTATTCTTTTTTAAAGAGACGATAGAATGTGGGATAGTCTGTAAATCCACACAATTTCCAGATCTCCATAATTGGAATTTCGTTAAAAAGATGTCGTTTTGCTGCAATCAGGCGTGTTTTAATGACATATTGGTAAAAAGAGGTCCCCAGCTTGTTTTTAAACAGATGAGATAACTTTGACTGACTGATACAGAAGTATCTTGCTGTTTCCTCAAGGGAAGCGGCTAAGGCTGGCAAATTTTAAGAAATAGCGTATTTACAGCGATTGTTCAAGGTTAAGGATTGTGTAAAATGCTGTCAGATGACACAGGTAATACACACATAATACACAAGTAATACACAGCGGTAATACACAAATTTGAACGTTAAAAGGGCTATACTGAAATCATGATGGATGGT